>RFNG01000019.1 GCA_009927275.1 Sphingobacteriia bacterium
AGTGTACCGAGTTTAACGGTAAGCACTACGGGTAATAACATTTGCTTGGGACAGGCGGTAGCGCTAACGGGCAGTGGTGCCTTAACGTATACATGGATAAATGCCGGGGTAACGCAGGGTAATGCGTTTACGCCGAGTGTAACGACCACATACACCTTGCTGGGTCAAAACGGATGCGGCACCAGCACGGCATTAACTACAGTAACGGTGGCGCCGTTACAGGTAGCGGCGATTAGTTCCAATTCGATTGTGTGTGCATCGAATACAGCCTCATTAACATGTGCGGCTGCGGCTACAGGATTTACCTGGCAACCGGTAGGCACAACAGGAGCAAACATTGTGGTTTCTCCTACGGCAAATACGATATACACGGTAACGGCCAGCAATGGTACTTGTTTAGGTTCGGCTACAGTAGCGGTAAATACCAATCCGAACCCTACCATTAGTATAGCGGCTTCGGGTTCTGTGGCCTGTCAGGGATCGGCCATAACGATGACGGCCAGTGGGGGCATTACCTATACCTGGTATCCGGGAGCGAGTAATGGTGCTACTTATACGGCGATGCCTACGGCACCGACCTTGTATTCGGTGGCAGGCACCAACAGTTTTGGGTGTACGACCTGGGCTAACCAAGTGGTGTTAACCAATTCGAGTCCTACGATATCTATCAGTGCATCAAATACGTTGGTATGCGGCGGCACGAATGTTACCTTAACGGCCTCGGGTGCTAGTAGCTACAGTTGGAATACGGGAGCTACTACGGCAGGGATAAACGATACGCCACAGGGTACAACAGTGTATACGGTACAGGGTACGGCAAACGGATGTGCGTCGAGCAATACTATACAGGTGAGTGTGTTTAATCCGGTGTTGTCCATTAGTGGTCCCACCTCGGTGTGCCGTGGACAAACGGCATCGTTAACGGCATCGGCGGCAGACAGTTATACCTGGAGTAACGGCTCGCCCTTTGCGGGTGTGGTGGTAACACCGACGGTGAGTACGGTGTATTCGGTAGCGGCGTTAACCAGTACCGGGAATTTAACTTGTCCGAGTTCAGCCTCGGTGAATGTGGTGGTAAATCCCTTACCCACAGTAACGGCCGTGGCTTCAAAAACTTCGGTATGCCGCGGGCAGAGTTTTACATTAACAGCATCGGGTGCCACTACCTACAGTTGGAATACGGGAGCCACAACGGCCTCGCTGGTAACTTCATCAACATTGGTGGCCAATATTAATTATACGGTACAGGGTACAGATGCCAACGGTTGTACAAATACAAGTGTAATTACCATAAAGGTAAACAGCTGTATTGGTATAAATGAATTAAACACCGCTCAAATTACAGTGTATCCTAATCCCAGTAAAGG
>RFNG01000072.1 GCA_009927275.1 Sphingobacteriia bacterium
ATTACAAATTGAATCGCCCCCTGATTTTTTTATACAATCAAAATCCATAAATGGCGGAAACTTTGTAAATAGTGGTAAAAAATATGCCATAGAGTGGGCTGAAGATGCCTTTCCAAAAGAACAGGAATTTGAAATCACATTTAATGTACTTGCACCGGATGTATTACCAGAAAGCGAAATAGAATTTACTACTAAAGTTGCTTTTATGTTAGGGGAAACTGAAAAAAATGAATCTTTGGCTCCTATAAAATGGTCTAAAATTGCAAGCTCTACAAATACAAATGCTTCAAATGACACTCCTGTTCAAAATACCAATACAGAAACGCCTACACAATCAACAGGTTCAGAACCTCTAAATCAAAATACCATTACAGAATCTTCAATATCAAGTACTGAAACTGAAACGGCCTTAAATCCTGACACTTTAATTAACGATTCATTAAACAAAGTGGTTGAAAATAAAAAACGTCAAAACTTTGATCTGGATTCTTTAAAGCAATATGGTATTGGTGATAAAATTGAAATTGTGGTGCAGCAAATGACACAACTTAAAATTGATGCCAAAGAGGTACGTAAAGTAGGAGAGGGCGAATTTAGATCGGCAAAAACGGCAACTGAAAAAGAAACAGCGGAGCGCATATTAAAAATTGCAGTTGACATGGAAACCGAAGCGCTTGAACTAGAACGCTTACTGGCAAATGTAACCTATACATACAGTGATGATGGTATATCTAAAACCTCAAAAAGTTCTGTTTCAAATAAAAAAACCAAATCTGTAAGTTATACTGATAACCGAAGTAATGCTTCATCTAACTCCAATGATCTTTCAAACGCAGTTGTAAATAAAAATACAGAACCAGAAAAACAAAATATTAAAAAACGAAAAATAGTTACCGAGGAAGTAGATTCTAATGCCAAAAGTATAATTGATGAAAATCAACCTTATTATAGAGTACAAATTGGTGCATTTAGCACTAAACCATCACAAATCCCATATAAAAATAAATTAAAAAATTGGCAACTTTTATGTGATGCCAATGGTATTTACAGGGTTCAGGTAGGCGTATTTAAAACTAAACAGGAAGCCTTAGAATATCAGGCAGAGCTAAAATCATTGGGTGTACCCCAAAGTTTTGTAGTAAAAATTTTAAAATAACTGACAGCCTGTCATTAAAACTATTTAAATAAGTCAAATTTTCATTTATTTAAATAAAATTACAATTTTGATGGTATTGGCATATTATATGTAAAATAGGTACTAAACTTACAACTATGTCAAAAATAAAAGTAAAACCATTGGCAGACCGAGTTCTGGTGGAGCCAGCTCCTGCCGAAACAAAAACATCAGGAGGTATAATTATTCCTGATACTGCAAAAGAAAAGCCAATGCGCGGCAAAATTGTTGCTGTGGGCAACGGTAAACCCGATGAGCCATTAACAGTAAAAGCGGGAGATACAGTGCTTTATGGTAAATATGCAGGAACAGAAATTAATATAGACGGTAAAGATTTTTTAATTATGCGCGAAAGCGATATTTATGCAATTATATAATAAATAAAAAAAACAGATATGGCAAAAGAAATAACCTTTAATGTGGAAGCGCGTGATGCACTCAAACGTGGTGTGGATGCTTTAGCAAATGCAGTAAAAGTAACATTAGGCCCCAAAGGTCGTAATGTAATTATCGATAAAAAATTTGGATCACCCACAATAACAAAAGACGGTGTAACAGTAGCCAAAGAAATTGAGCTTAGTAATGCAGTTGAAAATATGGGTGCCCAATTACTTAAAGAAGTAGCAAGCAAAACTGCAGATGTGGCCGGAGACGGAACCACAACTGCTACAGTTTTAGGACAAGCCATTGTTACAGCGGGATTAAAAAATGTGGCAGCCGGAGCAAATCCCATGGACATTAAACGTGGAATTGACAAGGCTGTAGTTGCTGTGGTTGAAAGCCTTAAAAAGCAATCACAAACCATTGGTAACGAAACCAAAAAAATTGAACAAGTAGCAACCATTTCCGCAAATAACGATTCAACAATTGGAAAACTTATTGCTGAAGCTATGGGAAAGGTAAAAAAAGAGGGAGTTATAACTGTTGAAGAAGCTAAAGGCACCGACACCACTGTAGAAGTAGTTGAAGGTATGCAGTTTGATCGCGGTTATATTTCACCTTATTTTGTTACAAACGTTGACAAAATGGAAACTGTCATGGATAGTCCGTATGTACTGATTTATGAGAAAAAAATCAGTGCCATGAAAGAACTTCTTCCAATTTTAGAAAAAGCAGTACAATCGGGTAAACCCTTATTAATTATTGCTGAAGATTTAGACGGGGAGGCTTTACAAACTTTAGTTGTAAATCGTTTACGTGCTAATTTAAAAATAGCTGCTGTTAAAGCTCCAGGTTTTGGTGACCGTCGTAAAGCTATGCTTGAAGATATTGCCATTTTAACCGGAGGAACATTTATAAGTGAAGAACAAGGTCGTAAGCTGGAGGATACGCAGTTAACAGATCTTGGACGTGCCGAAAAAATAACTATTGACAAGGATAATACAACTATTGTAAACGGTGCAGGTAAAAAGGCAGAAATCACTTCACGTGTT
>RFNG01000123.1 GCA_009927275.1 Sphingobacteriia bacterium
CTGTGGTATGCGGATAGAATCGCATTGGCTTTTTTTATTGTTGTTTTTTCTGTTTTAGGTGATTTACTAGAATCAAAATTAAAACGCCTAGCACACGTAAAAGACTCAGGAAATATTATGCCCGGTCACGGAGGTGTATTAGATCGAATGGATAGTTTTATGGCGGTGATGCCTATTGTTTGGATATTTTTACAATTTTTTTAATCTCTGAATTGTAACATGCCATAATTACCAGTACGGTTGTGTAAGCAATTAAATTCACTATTTACTAACTTTCATTGCCTGTATAAAGGATACGTAATAAAATAAATTAAGACTTAAATTTAATTTTAACATAAGGACCTGGATCATTTGAATTTATTTTAAGGTAATTAGAAGTTTTATAGGGTAAAATCCATAAAATTTCATTTTCATTATCGCACAACAGCAGCTGTAAATCTTTATTAAATTGGCTTAGTTTTTGTTCTCGAATAATGTCACTAATTAATTTATGTCCATTCATTCCAAAAGGCTGCATAGCATCAGCGGTTTTTTTATGGCGCAGCAGCAATGGAAATTTTAATTTATGTAAACAACAATATAGAGTATCATTTTTGTAGGTTTTAGGTTTTTGCTTTAAAATGTTAACCTTAAACATGTTATGGTTTTTTAAAGCGTCCATATTCTGAAATACGTACTCAAATTTAGTTTTAGAAGCATTAGCATTATAAATTAAAATATCATCCCGTTCTACATATATATGATGGCTTTTGGTGTAAAATGTTCGGGGCTTAAAAACGGTATCTGGTTTTAATAGCTTTAAAAGTTCTTGAATTTGAATGTATGAACAGCCCCATTCATTAAAAGCAAAACCCAGTACCGATAAATCTAAAATTGAATATTTATTAAGACTGCGTTGTAATTGAAAGCCATTTTTAACAGGTACGGATAATACTTTAAGATGTGCTTCAATGCCGCCTACCAATGTTTGTAACACGGTACTGTTTTTATAGATGGTGTGTTGTAAATTGGGATTTAGTGTTTGTATTTTAGGAATAATATTTAATCGAATATGGTTTCTTTCGTAATTAGGTTTTAAATTACTTTCATCGATTTGATATTTAATTTTTTTATAACGTAAATATTCTAAAATTTCAATTTTAGTAAAAGGTAATAAAGGACGAATTACATCCGCACGATGTTCTGCGATTCCTGAAAATCCTATAATGCCCGTGCCGTGAATCCAATTTCTAAAAACAGTTTCGGTTAAATCATCTGCATGGTGTGCTGTAGCAATTAGCTGCAAATTGAATTGGCGTTTGCATGCATCAAACCATGCATATCGAATGCCTCGAGCTTCGGTTTGTAAATTCAATCCTTTTTTTAACCAGTTTGGTTTTAACCGTTTAACATGTAAAGGGATGTTATGCTGTTTAGAAAATGCAATGCAAAATGTTTCATCCTGCATACTGTTTGCCCCGCGTAATTGATAATTTACATGCGCTAAATGTAATGTACAGCCACATGATTTAAGCAATAAAGCTAAGGCTACAGAATCTGGTCCGCCGCTAAAACCCAAAACTACGTGGTGTTGAGGCTTTAACTGAAACCGGTTTTGAATGTGTTTATGAAATCGTAATTCTAATGCATGCATTAGTTTTTACCTTTCTGCATAGGGTTTTTGCCTTGGCTTTGGCCTCTGCCGGCCGCCTGCTTTTGTTTAAACAATTCAAATTTACCAGGTTCGGCCGCAATGTTAAATCCGTTGTTTTTTTCATTTATATCAGCTGTTTCCCTAAATGGGTCAAGTAAAACCGATTTAATTTTTTTATTAAACATAAATGTTTTGGTTATTGTATTTTCATTTTTACGCCATATATAGGCAGAAATCCGTTCTATTGCTGTACTGCCGTCCTCAAACGTAAATTGAATAATTAATGGACTTACCAATCCGCCTTTGTTACGACATGTAATTTCACACAGAAATTGATTTTCAAAAGGTTTAAAATCATTTGTGCTCATTAATTCAAAACCCTCCATTCGATTACGAACTTCTTTGGATAGTGTTGCCGGTTCACGGTATGAGTAATAAAAATCTTGTAAAGTAGTGTCACGTTCAACAAGGGGTATTATGCCGGCCTGCATGTTGCGTTGGGTGCTGATGCATGGTGCTTCTGCAGGTCTGGGACTTTTAATGATGGTGTCAATTTTAACGGTTAATTTTTCGCCTTTTATAATTTGAAAACATTTTACCGTATCTAAAGCAATATCTACGGGTTCTGTGTCAAAAAACCATCCCCTCCAAAACCAGTCCAAATCAACAGCGGATGCATCTTCCATGGTTCTGAAAAAGTCTGCAGGTTCTGGATGCTTAAAGGCCCATCGCGTACAATAGGTTTTAAATGCAAAATCAAAAAGTTCTCTACCCATTACCGTTTCTCTTAAAATATTAAGTGCCGTTGCAGGCTTGGCATAGGCATTGGGACCAAATCCAATGATGTTTTCACTGTTACTCATAATAGGTTCCAGTTGATCTTTTGGCAAACGCATGTAATCGGTAATTTTATGAGCCGGTCCGCGCTGTGATGGGTAATGGGTGTCAAATTCACGTTCTGTTAAAAATTGTACAAATGTATTTAACCCTTCATCCATCCAGCTCCACTGACGTTCATCGCTATTGATTATCATGGGAAAAAAATTATGACCTACTTCATGAATAATAACCAGAATCATCCCGTTTTTGGTCGACTCGGTATAGGTTCCGTCTTTTTCGGCACGTCCAAAATTGAAACAAATCATAGGGTATTCCATGCCATTTGCGGCCTCAATACTTTGCGCAATAGGATAGGGGTATGGTATAGTGTATTTAGAATATGTTTTTATGGTATGTGCCACTACTTTTGTGGAATACCTGCGGTAAAGGGGATATGCTTCTTTGCCATAAAAACTCATGCACATTATGGATTTTCCTGCATTTTTAACAGACATCGCATCCCAAACATATTTACTTGAAGATCCCCATGCAAAATCACGTACACTATCGGCTTTAAAAATCCATGTTTTGGTGGCGTTGGTATTATTTTTTTCATTTAACTGGGCTTCATGAAGTGTTACAATTTCAACCGGCTCGTTTGATTTTTGAGCAATTTGCCATCGGTTGAATTGTTCTGTATTTAAAACCTGCTTATAATTTTGGCATTCACCAGTTGCACAAATAATATGGTTTGCAGGAACGGTCATCGCAACGTTAAAAGATCCAAAACTTAATGCAAACTCACCGCGTCCTGTGTACTGTTTGTTTTGCCAACCTTGAAAATCACTATACACACAAAGTCTGGGATACCATTGGGTCATGGTGTATAAATAGGTGCTGTCCTCAGGAAAAAACTCATAACCGCCCCGACCTCCAAACCGAATCCGGTTGATCATGGTATAATGCCATTTTACAATAAATTTATATGCTGTTTTTGGTAAAACCGGTTTAGGTAAATCAACACGCATCATGGTGCCGTTTATTGTATATTTTAATGGATTACCAGATAAATCTGTAACAGATTCAATTTTATCTCCTAAACCTTGCAACAGGGTACGGGTTTGAACGGAACGTAAACCGGCTTCTGTTAAAGGTGCATTCACCTTATTTTCATCAAAATAATGTATTTCATTTTCTGGATCGTGTTGGTTTTCATCAAGCTGTAACCAAAAATAGCTTAACACATCGGGTGATTGGTTATGGTATGTAATAGTTTCGGTTCCTGCAATTTTTAAGTTTGATGCAAGAAGTTGAACCTGAATATTGTAATCCACGCGTTGCTGCCAGTATTTGGACCCCGGTGCACCAGAGGCGGTTCGGTACTCATTTGGTGTAGGTAAAATACCGCCCAACTGTTCAAATTTATTTCCGTGATTAGATTGTGGATTATTTTTAATATTTTGAGAAAAGCTTACAGAAAAACAGAGAAGAATTGAACAACAGTAAAGTAAAGGGCTATTGCTGTGATGCATAGTAACATGGTTTTTTGAGTTTTTTTTAAAATTAAAGGCGAGCATAATAAGGATAAAAATAAGTAAAAAACAAAGACGAATAGGGCAATCCCGAGTTGCGCACATTCAATGCCAAAATTGAAACCGATTAGGATGGGCCAAAAAGATTCCTGAGCAAAAAATAATTCAGTTTGTTTGATAAACCCAAGTCCGTGTAACATTCCAAATATTATAAGTGAAAAGTAGCGCATCGGTTGTAAGTGTTTTAAATGAAAAGATTTAAAAATTAAACCACTGTAAATTAAAACGCTGCTGGTAATTGCTAATTCAACAATTTGGGATGCTACATGCCATTGTGGGAGAGTTAATAGCAATAAGGAAATACCGTGACCAATGGTAAATGCAGAAATTTGAATTAAAACATTTTTAATACCTTGTGTGCTTATAACCATTAATAATACCATGCTAATATGATCCCAAGCCGAAAGATTAAAAATGTGTTGGCAACCGGTTTCAAACCAAAAGTAAAGCGTGTTAAATGTGTTATTAAACATATTACAAATATAAAACTACAGGTTTATGCATTAAGTTTAATTATATTGGTTGTTTCTGGATTTTCAAACCATCCCTATTATATGGGCGTTACTGAAATTAAACACAATGCGAATTCGCAAAAATTAGAAATTAGCATTAAACTGTTTGCAAACGATTTAGAATTGGCATTAAAAAAAGAATTTCACAAATCACTTGATTTATTTAATGGTTCGGTGGATAACAATAATGCTATTTTAAATACATGGTGTAACAGGCATTATAATTTAAAAATTAATTCCAAACCTTACACTGTAATTTATTTAGGATACGAAATTCAAGAAGAGGTATGTTGGTTGTTTTTAGAAACCCAACTATTAACAACAGAAATAAAACAAGTAGATGTTATGCAAGATATGTTGTATATGCATTTTAAAGACCAAATGCATATCGTTTCATTTGCAATGCAAAACATCTCGGATATTCAAAAAAAAATAAATCCAAAATCAGATTTTTGTTTTAAAAATTAATTGCGGTTTTTTAACATTTCATTTTTTTGTAGTTTAAAATTTAGTACCATCTTAGCAACATGAGAATGTTTATTTATTTTACACTTTTTGCAAAGAGTATTTTATCCTATTCTCAAATTACAATTGATGTTAATGATGGTTTTATTTTAAAGGATTTACAATGGCAAAATAAACCATCTAATGATATTTACAAAGACTGGAATAATTCTGTGATAAATCCTTATCCGGGTATACAATCGTATTCTGGTGATACCATAAAACTTAGTTTAATAAGCGATTCGAGTTGCAAATTTGTAAGTCCATGTCCTGGAAAAATCACCTCAGGCTTTGGTTGGCGATCAGGCACACCACATGTTGGCATTGATTTAGATTTAGAAACTGGTGATACCGTGGTAAGTGCTTTTGAAGGTGTAGTTCGTATTTCTGGATGGATAAATGGTTATGGTAATTGTGTAGTTATTCGACATTATAATGGTTTAGAGTCTTTATATGGGCATCTTTCAAAACTTGCTGTAACATCCGGGCAGCATGTTAATTCTGGAGAATGTATAGGCCTGGGAGGAAATACAGGGTATTCATTTGGTAGTCATTTACATTTTGAATTACGTTTATTAGGTCGTCCCCTGGATGCTCGTGATTTTATTGATTTTACAACAGGAACTTTGAAGGATCCTGTAGTAAATCTTAGTAAACTTGATTTTGAAAAACGTTATGGACAATCTGCAATCCGAAAAAAAATCATTAAATCGAGTATAAAACGGAAAAAATCAAGAAAACGTAAGAAATCCAAAATTCAAAATAAAAAAACAAATTCTACTAAAATTAAAGCATCAACTAAAACACCGGTTAAAAAAAATCAAGTATCTAAAACGTATAATTCAACTAAAACAAAAGTTATTCCGTTAAAAAAAGCAAGTCCAAAAAAAACACATATAAAAAAATCAAGTAAATCGCATAAATAAATCGTGCGCGGTTTTAGCTGCTTCTGAAAGTTTAGGTAGATTTAATTTATGAGCTATGTTGTGTTTTTTTAAATTTTGAAGAAGTTTTTCGGTATTGATATTTCCAGTTAACGCATCACTTGCCATGGGGCAACCGCCATAACCTAAAAGTGCAGAATCCCATGTTAAACAATTTACTTTTAATGCTGCATTTATTTTTAAATCATGATTAAATGGTGCGGCATGCAGGTGTAATGGAATAATCGCATCGTGAAATTGAGATGTTATATTTGAGTACAATTCAGCAATTAATTCAGGTGTTGCTGAACCGGTTGTATCTGCTAATGCAATTTCACGTATTCCTATATCATAAATTCGTTTAAACCATTCTAAAACTATAGTTTTATTCCAAGGGTCCCCGTAGGGATTTCCAAAAGCCATAGAAAGGTATACGCGAAGCTGTCGGTGTTCCGCTTTAACAAGTTCGTAAATGTCGTTTAAACGGATTAAGGATTCAGAAATACTGGCATTTGTATTGCGTTTTTGAAAAGTTTCCGATATTGAAAACGGGTATCCTAGTATGGCTATGTTTTTAAATTGTAATGCCTGGGTGGCACCTTTAAAGTTGGCAATTATGGACAAAAGCTTGGTACTTGTTTTAGTATTGAGTTCAGTAATTACATCAGCCGTATCTGACATTTGAGGTATGGTTTTAGCTGACACAAAACTTCCAAAATCGAGCGTATCAAAGCCTATGTCTAAAAGTTGATTTAAGTACTCAATTTTTTTAGAAGTAGGAATAAAAGTTTTAATACCCTGCATGGCATCACGAGGACACTCTGTTAGATGTAAAATCATTTTGAATTTAATGTAGAGAGTATATTATGAACTAATTTTGGACCCTCATATATTAAACCTGTATACACTTGTATGAGGTCTGCACCGGCAGATATCTTATTTTGGGCATCCATGGGATTTAAAATGCCACCTACACCTATAATGACACGTTGGGAGGATAGTTTTGTTCTTAGATAGCTGATAATTTCAGTACTACGAGCTTCAATGGGTTTGCCGCTTAATCCTCCATTACCAATAGCTTCTAGGGTGTGTGGTGCGGTATGTAAATCTTTGCGCAACACGGTGGTATTACTCGAAACAATTCCGGTCCAGTTATACTGTTCAATAAGTTCTATAATGTCATCTAATTGCGTTGTATTAAGGTCAGGTGCAATTTTTAATAATAAGGGTATAGAAGTATTTAGTTGTTTTGCTAATGTATTTAAAGCCAGCATAAGCGCTGATAAATGATCGCGGTCTTGTAATTCTCTGAGGTTAGGTGTATTGGGCGAGGATACATTTACTACAATATAATCAGCTATTTTATAAAAGGTTTTAAAACACAATTCATAGTCTAAAATGGCCAATTCATTGGGCGTATCTTTGTTTTTTCCAATATTAACGCCAAGAATAAGGTTTTTAGGTTTTTTTGCAATCAGTCGGTTACAGATTCGCTCCATACCCTCATTATTAAATCCCATTCGGTTAATTAAGGCGTAATCTTTGGGAAGTCTAAAGAGTCTGGGTTTTGGATTTCCGGGCTGAGCCTTTGGTGTTACAGTGCCAATTTCAATAAATCCAAATCCCAATAATTTCCATGCATCCATGGCAACCGCATTTTTATCTAAGCCGGCAGCAAGCCCTAATCGGTTTTTAAAAACCAATCCCATTATGGTTACAGGCTTTTCAGAACCTTTATAACGAAACCCCCAAGCTTTGGTAAATTTTAAAATAAATAATGTAAAATGGTGTGCGGTTTCTGCATTAAGTTTAAATAATAAGGGTTTTAAAAAATATTTATACACGCTGTAAAGTTACAATCTTAAGCTAAATCTAATATATATTTACAATATGAAATTCTATTGTTTTATTTTACATATTTTTCTTTTAACTGCATGTTTGCCAACAAACGAAGAAAAAGCACGACGCGAACAATTTGTTTTAGATTCTATTACTGATGTTACAGAAGCGCAAATGCTCAGAAAAAAAAATATACAGGATTCTGTTAAAAATGTGCAATTAAAACAAGCTGCAAGTGCCGATAGTTTAAAAAATGCAATTCGTATACAAGATAGCTTAAACGCCCTGCCAAAATCAAAACCGCGAAAAACAAAATCCAAACGGCATTAATTTAAAATTTTTAAGGCTTTCAATTTTGTTCAGTAAATCAATAAATTGTTTAGGATTTAGTATAAAACTTAAATGGTTTAAGCATTTTAAAATGTAAAAGCATTGTTTTTTTTATTTCATGGTACGGACATGATAACTCCTAATGTATTTAAAAATACAAGTTCTTTAAACGCAATAATGTTATTGATTTGCGCTTTGAACGATGTTTTTAATGCTATTATATAATTCAAAAGTCATGCGGGCATCATTTACACAATAGGCTTTTAGGTCTGTTTCGGTTATTTCCTTAATAATAGGGTTATTTGAATCTCTGTAGTTTTGAAAGGCCATAAGGGCATCTATGCCATGCTGTAAGGGTTGGTCTAATTTAATGTGCGGATTTAACACACGCGACACCTGCTTTAAATTAAACTGATGTTTAAATTCGGGATGGTAAACAGCAGCATTTTTAAAAACATCAAATACATCACAAAATTTGTGGCATAATTTTTGGCATTTGGCATTTAACGCTGGAAACAACGTTCCTAATTTTAATATGGTTTGAGTTTCAAGGGTTTTATCGTATACCAGTACCGAAGCGTATTCCTCAGTGAGTTTTAATACCTCGTTTATAAAGTAATACCGTTGATCCGATTCTGTATGGGATGTAAAAACAGTAGCCGAATATTCTTTTTGTCCATATACTGCAGCTAAAAAAGGAATGCTTTCCCATGCCCGCGTATTTTCTATTTCCGGTTTAGGACTGGTCCACGTTTCAATATCAAGTGCAATTACATTTTCAGAAACCAGTTGTAACCATTTTTTTAAAAATTTTAAATCATAAACAATCGCATTGGTTTTAACAGCTTGATACATGCTTTGGTATTTTGGAGGCAAATCCAATAAAGGCAAATCCATAAAATCCTTTACATCTTGTTTTATCCACGATTGGGTAACTTCAACTGGTAATTGAGGAATGGGTATACCGTGTTTACTGGATAACGGATTACAATACTGATGAAAATCACAGCGGTAAGGTTTTGTGCATTGTTTTCCGGGTAAAATTTGAGGGCTACGTGGCGCTTGTAAAATATTTATGCCGCGTTGTAGGGTTTGATTAATAAATTCAGAATCAACATCTGTAATTGTAATGGGATTAATTTTAAAATAGGCCTGAATGTCAAATGATGTTTGTAATTGGTATTCCGGATTTATAAATACAAGATGCATATTTACAGGTTCTTTTAAAGAGTGTTGTAAAACCCAGTATTGTAGCTGCGCATCACGCGTGTAGGTATCAGAAATACGTGTGCTGCTTTTAACTTCATAGGCATTATACCCAGAGTCTGTTTTAACCAATATGTCAACCATAACCAGTAAATTTTGGTGGGCCAGGGTGGCTTCGTATAGTACTTTTTGGGAATCATTGATATATTGTATTGTTAATTGCAACCGCTGTGCGTTCGTACGAGCTAATTTTGATATATCTATACCACCCGGAAAAAGTAATTGAGCCAGTGCTCCAATTTTATGGCCTTGTATAAAACGGTGTTTAAGCTCAGGTGGTGTGGGGTCTTTTAAATGGGGTTTATGTAAATTTAAATACAATGCTTTTTCGCACTGAAGTAATTTTAAAAAAGTAGTTTTTGTTAATAGCGGTTGATGGGTTTCCATAGTATACTACGAATTTAAAATAGTATTTTTGAGGTATTATGAGCACAACTCCAGAAGGACGACAAATTATTTTTAGTATGGTGAATGTTTCTAAAATTCATCCTCCTCAAAAACAAGTTTTAAAAGACATATACATCTCATTTTATTACGGTGCCAAAATAGGTGTTTTAGGCTTAAACGGATCAGGAAAATCCACTCTTTTAAAAATAATTGCCGGAATTGACAAAGATTATATTGGGGACATTCACCGCAGTCCGGGTTATCAGTTTGGATTATTAGAACAAGAGCCGCAATTGGATGCTACCAAAACTGTTATGGATATTGTTCGTGAGGGGGTTTCGCAGTATACTCAAATTTTAACTGAATTTGAAGCTGTAAATCAAGGCTTTTCAGATGAAGATGTGCTTGCCGATCCAGATAAAATGGATAAACTTATTAACCGTCAGGCTCAATTGCAAGAACTTATTGATCAGCATGATCTTTGGAATTTAGACAGCAGATTAGAACGCGCCATGGATGCCTTGCGCTGCCCTGAATCTGATACACCAATTTCAATACTTTCTGGAGGTGAACGTCGCCGTGTGGCATTATGCCGATTATTATTACAGGAACCCGATGTACTGTTGTTAGACGAACCTACCAACCATTTGGATGCTGAGAGTGTGGATTGGCTTGAACAGCATTTAAAACAGTACAAAGGCACGGTTATTGCAGTAACCCATGACCGCTATTTTTTAGATAATGTAGCCGGATGGATATTAGAACTTGATAGAGGCGAGGGCATTCCGTGGAAAGGCAATTACACCAGTTGGTTAGAACAAAAACAAGAGCGATTAAAACAAGAAGAAAAATCAGAAAGTAAACGTCAAAAAACACTTGCACGTGAATTGGAGTGGGTAAGACAAGGCGTTAAGGGTAGGGGGGTTAAACAAAAAGCGCGTCTTAGCAATTATGAAAAACTTTTAAATGAAGATGTAAAGTTAAAGGAAGAACGTTTGGAATTGTTTATTCCTAATGGTCCGCGATTGGGTAACGAGGTTATTGAAGCTCGGGATGTATCAAAGGCTTTTGGTGATCGCGTTTTATACGAACATTTAAATTTTAAATTACCGCCTGCCGGAATTGTAGGAATAATTGGACCTAATGGAGCCGGAAAAACAACTCTGTTTCGTATGATTTTGGGAGAGGAACAAGCTACTAGTGGAACATTTACACTAGGCCCAACAGTTAAAGTAAGTTATGTAGATCAAACGCATAAAGAATTAAATCCTGAAAAAACAGTTTTTGATGTAATTAGTGGGGGGCTTGACAATGTTATTTTAAATGGAAAAGCTATGAATGCCAGAGCCTATATATCAAAATTTAATTTTTCTGGATCAGACCAGGGAAAAAAAGTTGGTGTGCTATCTGGTGGTGAACGAAACCGTTTGCATTTAGCCATGGCTTTAAAAAACGAAGGTAATGTATTGCTTCTAGATGAGCCTACTAACGATTTAGATGTCAATACCTTACGTGCACTTGAGGAAGGTTTAGAGCATTTTGCCGGTTGTGCTGTTATTATTAGCCATGACCGTTGGTTTTTAGACCGTGTGTGTACGCACATTTTAGCATTTGAAGGTCATAGTACTGCGGTATGGTTTGAGGGTGGTTACTCGGAATATGAAGAAAACCGAAAAAAACGTTTAGGTAATGCAGAACCCAAGCGTTTACGCTATAAAAAAATTAGCATTTAATATGATTTTTATCAATGTAAAATCATAACTATTATGTTAGCTTTATACTATGAAACAGTATGCTTGTAAATCCATTGTAATTCCTGTAGATTTTAGTGAAACATCCTTATTAGCCATTCGTCATGCTGCATTTATGGCACAATATAATAAGGCTAAACTATGTATGTTGCATGTTATAAATGTAAATTTTGGAGCACTGGAATTGTTTGTTCCGGTAATTGATGCTGAATTGATGCAAAGTATTGAAAAAAAGGCACAACAGCGCTTAAACGAATTAGCAAATGAGCTTGCTAATGAATTTCAAATTGAGGTAATTACTGAATTACGCAGTGGTTCGGCTAGTAAACACATAGTAGAATATGCCAAATCCATAAATGCAGATATTATTGTTATGGGAACACATGGTTATTCACCATTTGAAGAATTAATAATTGGCAGTACCGCACTTAAGGTTTTAGTAAAGTCGCATTGTCCTGTAATTGCCATGCGTAAGCATGAAACCCATAAAGGGTACTCTAATATTTTAATGCCCATAGACTTGTCACCGCACACGGCACAAAAAGCCAGGTATACACTTGAATTAGCAAAAACCTATGGTGCTGGTGTGCATATTTTAGGTCTTTTGCATGAAGATGAACACTCCAAACTGCCGGTTTTAAAAACTTTAATTTATGAAATTGAAGAAATGGCAAAACATTTGCATGTGCATACACATACCTTTATCAATACGGATGTTAAAAACCGCGCTGTAAGCACTGTAACCTATGCAAAAGAAAACAACGTAGATTTAATCTGTATAATGACCGATCAGGATGCTGAATTAAGTGGGTTTTTCCTTGGTCCCTATACCCAGCAAATTATACATCACAGTCAAGTGCCTGTATTGGCATTAAAGCCTAAAACGTTTAGTTCTGTCAACGATTCGGGGTTTTACAGTACAGCTGTTGGGTTTTAATGCGTGCCACAGATTCTTTTAAAACACTACAAATTTCTTTTTCTAAACATCAAAATGCAGAATTATCTGCTACAATGTCGGCATATATGCGACATCAGTTTCATTTTTTAGGTATACCAAAACCCAAACGCTCAAAACTTGAAAAGTTTATATTACTAAGTTCAAAAACATGGCGTATCAGGTCCATTCATAAAATTTGTAACATGCTATGGTCTTGTAAATCGCGTGAATATCAATATACTGCATTAGAATTATTATGGATTAATAGAAAGCAATGGAATTCAGATACATTAGAATGTTTAGAATCTTTTATTTTACATAAATCGTGGTGGGATACAGTTGATATTTTAGCATCAAAATTAATAGGCTGGTATATGTTACAGCAACCTAAAGCAGCGGTATTAGCACGGCATAAATTATGGTTAGGCAGTAATAACATTTGGTTACAACGTACCAGCTTGATATTTCAGTTAAAATATAAAGACAAAACAGATTTTTTACTCCTTAAAACAACTATTAACACATTAAAAGATCATCCTGATTTTTTTATTCAAAAAGCCATTGGTTGGAGTTTACGACAATACGCAAAAACGTACCCCAATATTGTATTAGCATATTGTAAATCTATAAAACTTAATGGTTTGGCAAAGCGCGAAGCCTTAAAACATATTTATTAATAAAAACGATGCCCTTAAGCAACCAAGATTATAAAAATTATTTTAATTCGGGTATAACATCTGCTGAATATTACAATTCATTTAAAGCAGCTGCCGAAAATCCAGAAGCCTTTGTGCACGGTTCATACATTCCATTAAATTGGCAGCGTGTAAAGCGGCTTTTAAAAACATTTAAGCCTGACTCGCAGCAGTGCAAGGCTATGGAACAATTTAAAAATAAACACTATATCATAGCAATTACTGAATTTTGGTGTGGTGATGCGGCTCAAATTATTCCGGTTTTAACAACATTGTTTAATAATCATGCCTCCATTTTTTTAAAATTACATTTTCGAGATGCTCACACCGCCCTAATTGATGCACATTTAACTGGAAGTTCGCGATCCATTCCCAAACTTATTTTTTTAAATTCTAATTTTGAATTTCAAGCCGAATGGGGACCACGCCCAAAGCCAGCCATTGAACTGGTAAAGGTGTTAAAATCCAATCCCGAAACAGCAGCGCAATATGCCGAACATTTACACAAATGGTATGCACACGACCATCAGCAATCTATAGTCTCTGAAATTAATAACATATTGCAATCTATATCTTAACGCGGTGTGCGCATGCCGGGGGGTAAAAAATGGGGCGGAGTTACCTCCTCTTCATTCAAAGATTTGGGTTTTCCATTAAATTTTCGAAATGTATAGTATAGTCCAAATTGAAAATACCGATTAAGTGTTAAAGATTGCTGATCGTCCCAGTAATTGTTTTGTATAATTCGGCTTATACTAGTATTAGCATTAAGTAAATCAAACACATAACATCGTATTTCTAGATTTTTTTGTTCAAGACATCTAAATCCTAACGAAGTATTTAGCAGCCAGTAGTCTTGATTAAATTCTGAACTTAATCCCGAGTACCGATTATATTGTGATTCTATTTCCAATACAATACGTTTTAAAATTTCAAAATGCATTTTTGCAAAAACGGCTTCATTAAAATAAGTAGTAGGATCTTTTGTTATACTATTAATTATGCGGTTATAACTGGTATTGTATTGTGCTTGAATATCAATTTGTGATGAAATATTACTACTCCATACCAAACCTAAATTAAAACTTTGATTTTGAGAATTATTAGCAATTCCTCTGAGTTGAGATGGCGTTGAACCTAATACAATACCACCATTAACGTTAATATTGGATTTAATTTTTTGTACAGGAAATCCGTAAGTTATATAAGTACGCGCATTCCAATAGCCATTCATATTTATGGGTAATGTTAAACTTGTATTTTTAGGTAAGCGAACGCCAAAAATAAGGCTATCTTGAATCGTATTAAATGTAGATGAGGTAATGTAATTAGTACTCCATCCGGATCTAAAATACCACATGATATTTCGGGCTGAAGCAGAACTATAACCGCCTACACGAAAACTTAAACTGTGATCCACACTTTGTTGTAGGGATGGATTTCCAGATTTAACCTGGTTAATATTGCTGATATCCAGCACGGGTTGCAATTGTTGTATACCCGGTAATGTGGTTGTGTTACGGTAATAAAGTCTAACATTTCGGGTTTTATCAATTTTATAATTGAGTTGTAAATTTGGTAAAACATTAAAATAATTAAGTTTGATCGTAGTAGTATTGTCACCGTTTGCCACAGCGTTAATTTGATTTTGCAAAGCATCGGCACTAAAACTTGCAGACAGTGTTTTGTATTGTAGATTTAAACCTATACCGGCTTTTTGTTGCAATACCGTGTATATACAGGCATTGCTAAGCGCTGAATTAAATGTACTTGAATGCTCAGTAAAATTATAATAGTTTTTATCTAAACTGCTTTTTGAAAGTCCCGGATAATAAGATATTTGCCATTGTAAAAATTTTCCAAATGGTTCGGTGTATTGAATTTGAGCATTGTAGCGTTGTGTATTAACATAGGTGCCATAACGTTGATTAATACGCGTAATGGAGTCTGTAAGCCATAAATCTGAAATATAATAGCCACTTTGTAAACGTTCGTTTAAAACTCCATTCATTTGAAAGGAAACGGTGCGACCTTTTTTGGGTAATTTATATTGCCATAGCAATTGGGGGTTAAAATCAAAACTAAGAGGTTTAACCTGTGTTTGCGTAGTATTTTGTGAAATTACATCTAATAATTGATTGGTACTGGTTAATGCAGCATTATACTGTTGGAATTGATAATTAAAACTTGGAGTAAATATAAGTTTATGTGCAGAGTCTATAGTCCATTCTACACGAAGGGTATTGCGATGGGTGTTTTGATGCGTGGTTTGTTCCTGGGTTTCAGAATAGCGTTGTGAGTTTGTATAAAATTGACGTAGTAATTGGCTTTTATTTAAAGTGCTACCTGCATTAAAAAAATAGCTTGCTGAAAGTTGAACCGAAGCGTTTTGATAACTGTAATTGCTGCCCAACGCTTGTGTTTCTACTATACCATTAAGCGGATTAATATTAAATCCAGATGCGTTATCCGATCGTCCGGATCCATTTGACCGAGAATTTCCTGTATTTCCAATGCCGCCTAAATCGGATGCTGTAAAATTTTGCTGGTTTACATTGTTTGCCAAACCAAGTAATGTAATACGTGACGAATTTTTAAAATTATTATAATTTAGGGCAGAGTGGTAGCGTAAATTCTCAGATTTTATGGCATCTGAAGCTTCAGGACCTGCCGCCAAATTGCTTTTACCAAAAATCCCTTTATTTTTATTTTTACGAGAAATTAAATTAATGGTTTTTAGAGGATCGCCGTCGTTAAATCCGGTAAATGCAGCTTGATCACTTTGTTTATCAAAAAATTCCACTTTATCTACAATTTCTGCAGGTAATTGACGCAAGGCTGCATTAGCATCATCACCCAAAAATGGTTTTCCGTCTAATAAAACTTTTTGTACGGTTTCGCCGTTAACTTTAACCTGATTATTTTCCAAAGTAACACCTGGCATTTTACGCACCAAGTCCTGAACAGAAGCATCCGTATTTACTTTAAATGCATCGGCATTAAATACGGTGGTATCGCCTTTTTGCGTTCCACGTTGCTGTATACCTTCAATAGTTATTTCTTTTAATAAAGTAGCATCAGATTGCAATCGAATAGTTTCAAGTGTTTGCGATGTGCTTGAATTTACATGTGCGGTATATGTTTTGTAGGATATTAATTGAACTTCTAAAAAACTGATTTTAGTAGGGGGTAGTACAATTTTATAAAAACCGATGGAATCTGTATTGGTATATTTTGAAATTCCGCTTGACAAATCGCGTATCATAACACGGACACCTGCTAAAGGTGTATTGGAGGTATCAGAAATATTACCTTGAATTGAAATTTGAGCTGAGTTATATGTATAAATAAAAATACTAAACCAAATAAAAAAAAATTTCACAGCTAAATTTACTTAATTAAAATAGATTACAGTGGTTTAATCAGTATATAATTAAAAACCTATATTTATATTATAAACTAATTTTAAAATATCATTATTAAATAACGCTGCATGCGTCATGTTGTATTAAAATATTTTACAATTATACTTTTTAGCTTAAGTCTATCTTTTGTATTTTCTCAACAACGCGCATCAGATGTTGTTATGGGTAAATTAGACTCGGATCGTGCATCGTGGAATGCCTTATATTACAAATTACATATACATATTTCAGATACCAGTAATAGTATTTTCGGCACTCACGATTTATATTTAAAGGCATTAAAAGCAACAGATAGTATACGTATTGATTTGCAATATCCCATGCAGATTTCACAAATAACGTATAACACTAAACCTCTTAATTTTATTAAAACTGCGTATTATTACAAAATCTTGTTTCCAATAAAGGCAGACAGTGTTTATAAATTACAATTGGCGTTTAATGGAATTCCCCCACAGGCTCAAAATCCACCTTGGGATGGCGGTATTGTTAGAACCCACGATAACAACAATAGGCCGTGGATTAGTATGGCCTGTCAGGGTATTGCGGGAAGTATCTGGTACCCTTGTAAAGATCATATGTCAGATGAGCCCGATAGTATGGAAATTACATTGCATGTGCCAAAGTACTTAAAAGGAATTTCTAATGGCACCTTAAAAGCCATTAATATTACTGATAATACGGCTCAGTATACTTGGAAGGTGTTGTCTCCTATAAATAATTACAATATTATTCCTAATGTTGGTCATTATATCAATATTAAAGATACGTTTCAGGGTAGGGCAGGGGTATTACCGCTTCATTATTGGGTAATTGATTACGATTCCTTACCCGCTGTAAATCAGTTTAAAACACAGGTTAAATCTATGTTACGATGTTTTGAGGACTGGTTTGGACCTTATCCATTTTACAAGGACGGATATAAATTAATTCAAACGCCATTTTTAGGAATGGAACATCAAAGTGGTATCGCTTATGGTAATGGATTTTCAAATGGATATTTAGGTGAGGATTTATCTAAAACCGGATGGGGCACTACTTGGGATTATATTTTAGTACATGAATCAGGTCACGAATGGTTTGGAAATAACATTTCAGTTAAGGATGTAGCAGACAACTGGATTCATGAAGGTTTTACCTGTTACAGTGAAAATTTATTTGTTGAGTATTTGTATGGCAAACAAGCAGGAGCAGATTATGTTTTAGGTCTCAGAGCCAATATCAAAAATACCGAACCTATTATTGCTGTCTATAATATAAATCAGTCTCCCGATAATGATATTTATTACAAGGGTGCAAATATTTTGCATTACTTACGTCAAATTGTAAATTCAGATTCACTTTGGAAAGCCTGTTTAAGACATTTAAATACAACATTTAAACATCAAACTGTAACGTCTATTCAGGTGGAAACTGAAATGAGTACATTTTTAAAGCTTAATTTGAGTCTGTTTTTTGATCAATATTTAAGACATCCGGCTATACCTAAAATTGAATACTATATAAGACATAATACTTTGTTTTACCGCAGCCAAAACACCATTACAAATCTAATTTTACCTGTTCGGTTTTTGGTACAATCTGCAAACAGTAAAAAAACAGATGAAGCGGTTTGGGTTAATGTTAGTGCTAACTGGCAACATGTTAAATTAAAACCGGATTATTATTTAAAACCCGATAAAAATTGTTATGTGCAATTTATTAATAAGAAAAAAAAACTATAAGTGTTTTAGCTGATGAATAACATCTAAAGAATTTGGGTGTGAAAAAACGGTATTACCAGCAACCAAAACATCAGCGCCACATTCTATTATTTTCTTGGCATTTTTTAATGTAACCCCGCCGTCAATTTCAATAAGCGCCTGTGCATTTTTAGCTTTTCGAAGTTGTACTAAATGTTCAATTTTAGAATAGGTTTGTTCAATAAAATGCTGTCCTCCAAAACCCGGATTTACACTCATCAAACAAATTAAATCTACATCTTCTATAATATACTCTATAGATGAAAGTGGTGTATGGGGATTAATTGCAACACCTGCATGCATGCCTTCATCTTTTATCATTTGTACAGTGCGGTGTAAATGGGTACAAGCTTCCACATGAACGGTTAAATAATGTGCCCCAGCCTTTTTAAAATCAGAAATATACCGTTCGGGTTGTGTAATCATTAAGTGCACATCCAGCGGTTTTTTTGAAACTGTATTTAGGGCTTTAATTACAGGTAGTCCAAAAGAAATATTAGGTACAAAAACCCCGTCCATAACGTCTAAATGATACCAGTCGGCGGTACTGCGTTCAATCATTCTGCGGCGTCTTTAAGATTTAAAAAATCTGCAGCAAGTAGCGATGGAGCAATTTTAATCATAAAGGTATATTACCATGTTTTTTAGAAGGTAATCGGTCCACTTTTTGTTCTAGCATGGCAAATGCTTTAATAAGTTTAAGCCGTGTTTCAGAAGGTTCTATTACATCGTCAATAAATCCTCGCTCAGCTGCCCGATAGGGATTGGCAAACAGCGTTTGGTACTCCAATTCTTTTTCTTGCCATTTTGCCTTGGGATCTTCGGCTTTTGAAATTTCTGTTTTAAAAATAATTTCAGCGGCACCTTTGGCACCCATAACCGCAATTTCAGCACTGGGCCAGGCATAATTCATGTCGGCACCAATATGCTTACTGTTCATAACATCGTAGGCACCTCCGTAAGCTTTTCGCGTAATAACCGTAATGCGGGGTACGGTTGCTTCAGAAAATGCATACAGCAGTTTTGCTCCGTTGGTGATAATTGCATTCCATTCTTGATCGGTGCCGGGTAAAAATCCAGGCACATCTTCTAAAACTAATAAAGGAATATTAAAACAATCGCAAAATCTTACAAATCGTGCAGCTTTGGTGGATGCATGAATATCTAAAACGCCTGCTAAAACTGCCGGCTGATTGGCAACAATACCAATACTTCTACCAGCAAGGCGTGCAAAACCTACAACAATATTTTCGGCAAACTGACGATGCACTTCATAAAAACTATCGGTATCGGTTAATTGCTCAATAATATCTTTAATATCGTAAGGTTGGTTTGGATTTTCAGGTATTAGGGTATCCAGCACAGGGCGTAATTCATTTTGTGCAGTATCAGTATATGGTAATGACACAACCGGACTTTCACAGTTTTGAGGAATATAACTTAACAGGCGTTTAACCTGCTCAATACATTCAACTTCATGAGCCGCAGTAAAATGGGTAACACCGCTTTTTTGTGCATGGGTATGGGCACCGCCTAAATCTTCACTGCTTACATCTTCGTGCGTTACGGTTTTTACAACATTAGGACCGGTTACAAACATATATGAAGTATGTTCAACCATAAAAATAAAATCTGTTATTGCCGGACTGTATACAGCGCCGCCGGCACAAGGTCCCATTATTAATGAAAGTTGGGGAATAACGCCGCTGGCACGGACATTTCGGTAAAATATATCTGCATAGCCACCCAGTGAAACTACGCCCTCTTGAATACGTGCACCGCCACTATCATTTAATCCAATAATAGGGGCCCCATTTTTAAGTGCAAGATCCATAATTTTACAAATTTTTTCGGCATGTGTTTCGCTTAAACTACCACCAAAAACTGTAAAATCTTGAGCATATACATAACACGACTTTCCGTTTATAGTACCATATCCGGTAATAACACCATCGCCATAGTATTTTTCCTTATCCATTCCAAAATCGGTACTACGATGTACAACAAGTTGGCCAATTTCTTCAAATGATTCAGGATCCAATAACAAATTAATTCGCTCACGGGCAGTAAGTTTTTTTTTCTGGTGTTGGGATGCAATGCGTTTAGTTCCGCCACCTAAGGATGCCTGATCTTTTTTTGTACGTAATTCAAGTATTTTTTTATTCATAAATACCTTACAAAGATGCAGATTAATTAGCTTTTAATGTATTAATAAGTTTTAATCTACTTGCTTTTTATTGTTACATAATTTATATTATGTTAAATAAAAATATCAATTTTTAATGTTTCTTAATTTGTAACAATTAAGCTCTAGTATACGATTGATGTTTATTTGAATGGGCTTTGCTGTATGCAGGACAGCGTTCATGACTTTTGCATGAAACAGATAAACCAATAAGGGATGTAATAATAAGGGTTAAAATTATTTTCATGTATCAAATATAAGTATTTAAAAATAATACAGTCTAAAATAATACCTTTATTTGCATATAATTAAAAAATGACGTTTAATGCCTCAGGTACTGGTGTCGCCTTAGTTACACCATTTACTAAACAATTTAATGTTGATCACGATGCTTTAAAAAAACTTTGCACTCATGTAATTAATGGCAAAGTGGATTATTTAGTGGTGCTTGGTACCACAGGCGAATCTGTTACCTTGTCCGAAACGGAAAAGCAAGAAGTTATTGAAACGGTTTACAGTACAGCAAAACAAAAAATACCATTAGTACTGGGTTTAGGTGGAAATAATACCCATCAACTTTGTAATTCTTTTAAAACAATTGACAAAAAAAAGTTTTCTGCGGTACTTTCAGTTGCACCCTATTATAACAAGCCCAACGCATCAGGATATTACCAGCATTATAAATCTATTGTACACACATCACCCCTCCCTATAATTTTATACAATGTTCCAGGGCGTACCGGTAGCAATATGTCGGCAGAAATACAGCTTAAATTAGCTCATGACTTTAAGTCTGTAATAGCCACTAAGGAAGCCAGTGGTAATCTTGAGCAAATGATGCATATATTTAAACATAAACCTAAATCATTTCAACTTATTTGTGGGGATGATAATTTAACTTTACCGGCTATTGCTGCGGGTGCCAGCGGGGTTATTTCGGTTGTAGCCAATGCCTTTCCTGCTGAATTTAGTGCCATGGTGGCATATTGCCGAAATGCACAATTTGAATTAGCTCGTAACATTCATTATAAATTTTTTCATTTAATACAATATTTATTTGCTGATGGTAATCCTGGAGGCATAAAAGTTACTTTACAAGAATTAGGAATTTGCAAATCTGTTGTAAGACTGCCGTTAGCACCACCTCATAATGGAGTTCAAAAATCCATTCGTTCTGTATTAAAGTCATTATAACATGCACGATCATTTAATTTTAAATTCTAAACAAATTCATCAAAAAATTAAACGGCTTGCCGTTGAAGTTTTAGAACATCATGTACAATCCAATGGATTAATAATAATAGGAATTAAAGGAAATGGCAGTGTACTTGCCAAGCATATTCAGCATCATATAAATCAATTTGGCACATTAAAAACAGATCTGTTAGAATTACAAATTTCTAAATCTCAGCCACACGATTCTATTCAACTACCTGCTCCTTCATCAGGATTTAACTATTCTGAAATTCCAGTATTATTAATTGATGATGTTATGAATTCGGGTAAAACCATGCAATACGCTATCCGACACGTATTAGGGTATAATCCCCTGTGCATAGAAACCTTATTTTTAATTCAACGTTCGTATTCGCAGTTTCCGGTTTTAAGCAATTATATTGGATTGCGTTTAAATACAACACTTCAAGAACATGTTAGTGTTGAGCTTCATGAGTTAACGCCGGAAATAGATCGGGTTATTTTAAACTAATGCCTTTATCGCAGCCTCCGGTTCCTTCTGAAGACTTATTACAATTTAAGCTTAACAGCATATTAGAGGTTACCAAAGCCATTAATAATAATGTTTCTACCTCTGAATTGGTAGGATTATTTAAAACTATTTTACAAAACCGTTTAGAAGTTGAACGATGTCAGGTATTTATTCAAAATCACAATACGTGGTCTAGCCTACTATGTTACGGAATGCCCCATTCACATCCAGAGCCTTTAAGTTTTGAACCGGATTTATTATCGTTTACCGAAATCACTTCACTTGCTTACCGAACTATTGCTTTAAAAACATATTTTGAAGTTTTAATTCCGGTATTTCATAAAACACATGCCATTGCTTATGTTTTACTAGGTGATTCAGACCGTGAACGCTTTGAACTCAGCCCAGTTATTAAACATTTGCCATTTATTCAAACCCTGGCTAATATCATTTCTGTTGCCATTGAAAATAAACGCTTATTTAAAGATACACTTGAAACCGCAAAATATCAGCAGGAACTAAATTTAGCACGTGATGTACAAAACATGCTGATTCCGCAACATATTTTTCAAAAAGAAGGTTTAGAAGTTGCTGCACGTTATTTACCGCACGATCGTATTGGTGGCGATTATTTTGATTTTATTCCATTAAATGCATACGAATATATATTTTGTATTGCGGATGTAAGCGGAAAAGGTATTGCAGCAGCCTTATTAATGAGTAATATTCAGGCCACATTGCATACACTGTGCCAGTATACACATAATTTAAAAGATATCATTTTAGAACTTAATAAACGTGTTATACAACATACCCAAAATCAAAAATTTGTATCTTTTTTTATTGGCAAAATAAATATGCGTAGTCAGCAATTAACGTATATCAATGCCGGACACAATCCGCCCCTACTCGTTTATGATCAACAGTTTACTTTACTTGAACATGGCTGTACCCTGCTTGGTATTACGAAGCACTTAATGCACCGCATTGAGGTTAAAATGATTCATTATGCCGGAACCTTTAGATTATTATGTTATACGGATGGTATTTCAGAATCTTTTCAAAATGACGCATTGGGTTTATCCATACATGATATGAATGCACATTTTAATAATTCAAAGACATTAGATTTTTGGTTAGACGCCATATTACATGATGCCAAAACACGTCGGTCCACCTACGGTTTTGAAGATGATGTGGCGCTTTTAGCCATTCAGGTGCAGGATATACAATTTTAGTTTTATGGAGTTGTACGTTTAGCCTTTTTAGGATGTTAACCCGCACAAAGCATCGCGAAACTGATTTTGAAACTGTAATAATTGAGGTTTTACCATAGCGCGGAAAACTACCGGAATTTGAGTTTCAGACTCAATGCAAAGTAAATTATGGGATACTTTAATAATAATTCGCAAAATCAAGGTATATCCCATAAGTCCTGAAAATATATATTCTACCTCTGGAAATTCACAGTTTAATTGGCGATTTACTTTTATTTTCCCCATACCTTGCCACTCTAATTCTGCAAAGTTTTGTTCTGCAGAAATAACTTTAATGGAGTGGTGTTTTAAAATTTCAGTTACGTTTTTTAAATCTGTGGTTATATTTTTTAAAGTTTCCACACTGCACTGAAAGGTTTTTTGTTCAGTACAAATACGAAAAGCACTCATGATCGTAAATCGGACCAGTTTTTTGGATTTTTTTGCCAGTCTTGTAAACTGTTTAAATCGGCTTCCTGTATATAATTGTTTTTAAGCGCTACTTCCATTAAAGCCGTATAATTGGTTAATGCATGCAAACTACACTGAGCATCTGCAAATGCTTGCTGAGCAGGTTTAAATCCATAGGTAAAAATAGAGAGCATGTGTTCGGCGCGTGCGTGTGCTTCACGAAGCACACGTAAAGCACTTAAACTACTTAAACCGGTGCTAACCAAGTCTTCAATGATTAAAACCTGCTGTTGTGCTTTTAAATCGCCTTCAATGATATTGCTTAAACCGTGTTTTTTAGCTTCGCTTCTAACATATATAAATGGCAACCCCAATTCTTGAGCTACTAAAACCCCCATTGGTATACCGCCTGTGGCAATACCAGCAATTACATCGGGTTTTGCCATGTTTAAAGTGATGTGTTGTACAAATTGTTGACGAATATAATTACGTATTTTGGGATATGATAAGGTTTTACGATTATCACAATAAATAGGTGATTTTAAACCGCTGGCCCAGGTAAATGGATTTTGAGGTTGTAAACGAACGGCTTTAATTTGCAATAAAAATTCGGCTATAATGTGTTGCGGGTCATCAAAAGATCTCATCTTTGTAAAGATATTTAAATACCATCATTTTAATGCGAAAAATTTTTAACAATACCGCACAATTAATTTTAAAACCATCTCAGTCTAAAAAACACACTATACCTCAATTACAACGTATCGTTCAACAGTTTTTTAGTAAAAAGCAGGATGCTATCGTAATGCACCATAATATCGATGAAGCATGGCATGTAGTGCAGGCAGAATGTATACCGGTAATAGCAGCGGGCGGACTTATAAAACGTCATTCCACCTATTTGTTTATTTACCGCAATGGTTTTTGGGATTTACCCAAAGGAAAACATGATGCTGGCGAGCGTATTTTTGAAACTGCAATTCGTGAATGCAGCGAAGAGTGTGCATTATCAGCATCAAAATTAAAAATACTAAAACCTTTAGATTGCACGTATCATTTGTATAGCTTAAAAAAAAGGCCCGTGCTAAAAACCACCTTTTGGTTTATAATGCACTATTCTGGAAAAACAAATGGAAAGCCACAAATTTCAGAGGGTATTACAAAAGTTAAATGGTTTACTAAAACTCAAATAAAAGCGCGTTTACATGAGATGTATCCATCCGTACAAGAATTGCTAAAAGCATTTGTTTTATAGGTATCTTTACACTGGGCAAGCAGTCCATCGCTCTTTACATAAGAGAGGAAAGTCCGGGCAACAATGGGCTAACCTGCCGTTTGTTAAAAACGGGTGCCGTGTACAACATATACGGTAACAGACAGTGCCACAGAAACCATGTAGCCGGTATATCCGGTGATAGTGAAATTGTGAGGTAAGAGCTCACAAATTTAAATTGTAAAATTTAAATTTGGTAAACCTCAGGTGTTGTAAGATCAAATAGGTTACGGATTCGAAATGGCCCGTTTCGGTTCAAATGAACGCCGTAATGGGTAGATTGCTTAGATAAATGATGGATAAGGTTTAAAAACCGATACAGAACCCGGCTTATGCTTGCCCTTTTTTTAATTACCGCCTTTACCGTTTATTTTTAACAATTCTACTTCAAATATTAAATCACTTTTGGGCGGAATTGCACCAGGGTAACCACGCTCACCATAAGCTAAATTATATGGAATGTAAAACAGCGTTTTGCCACCAATTTGCATAAGCTGTAGCCCTTCTGTCCATCCGGCAATTACACCGTTTAATGGAAAACTGGTAGGTTCACCACGTGGAATACTGCTATCAAAAACATTTCCATCTAAAAATTTACCTGTATAATGTACCGTAACCTCATCAGTTGCTTTAGGAGAGGCGCCTGAACCAGGTGTTAAATGTAAATATTTCAATCCAGAGGCGGTGGTTTTAGCATCTTTAAAGAGGTCGTTAATTTTATTTCTAGAGACTTGTTCTTTAGCCGCAATGCGTTCTCCAATTAATGTACGTTGTTTAACAAACTCCGAACCCGCATCAAATGATTCAGCTGCTTTTCCTTTTCGCAGTATTCGTAATGCTATTATGGAATCGTTTTGAGCAATAGCATTTACTACATCCTGGCCTTTAACAACATGCCCAAATACAGTATGTTTACCATCTAACCAAGGTGTAGCAACATGTGTAATAAAAAATTGCGAACCGTTTGTACCCGGACCAGCATTAGCCATACTGAGTATTCCCGGTCCGGTATGTTTTAAGCTTTCGTCAATTTCATCTTCAAATTTGTAGCCGGGATCACCGGTGCCGGTACCCAAAGGACATCCACCTTGAATCATAAAATTAGGAATCACGCGGTGAAATTTTAATCCGTTGTAATACGGTGTATTTTCGGCTTTTGCAGTATTTTTAATTTGACCTTCAGCTAATCCTACAAAATTTGATACAGTAAGTGGTGTTTTTTGCATTTCTAATTGCAAATAAATTAATCCCTTATTGGTTTCCATACATGCATATAAGCCGTCGGGTTGCGTACTTAAAAATTCTTTGTCCATTTTGTTTTTTATTTTATGTTTTTTTTGTTGTGCATTTAAAAAATTAACAGATAAACAGGTGGTAAAAAGTAAACTGTATAAGAGGGGCCTTGCTAATATCATTTTATTTGGTTTTTGGATTAACAGTTTCAGGTAATTGTGCTGGGGCTTTGCTAATATTTAATAGTTCAATTTCAAATACCAACGGTGCGTAAGGCGGAATACCTTGATTGCCGTATTCTCCGTAACCTAATTTGGAAGGTATTAAAAGTTTGGCTTTTCCTCCAACTTTCATTTTTTGTAAACCTATGGTCCAACCGGGTATTACGCCGTTTAAGGGAAATTCAACCGGCTGTCCACGTTCATAGGAACTGTCAAAAACACGGCCATTTAAAAATGTACCTTTGTAATGTACATTAACTACATCAGTTGGTTTAGGTATAGCGCCAGTACCTTTTTTTATTTCAATATAAATAATTCCGTTAGAATCTGGTTTTTGGGTGATGTGTAAGGAATCAATATATTTTTTCCATTCAATAGCTTCTTGTGCTTTTAGCTTAATAAGCTCTTTTTCCATTTGAGCCTTTTGAATTTTTTGCAAACTATCTGCTTGCCGCTTTTTAATTACATCTTTTACACAAAATACGGCTTTTATAAAGGTACCAGGCTTAAATCCTTTGGGTATTTCTTTCATTTGGTTGGTTTTTAAAAAGAAAGAGTCGGTAGATATTATAAATGCAGCACTATCTCCTTTATGCATCATAAGTTGCCCCTCTTCTATCGATCCTTTGTAGCTGGGTTTTGAAACCGGAAAATTTACAAATCCTGTTCCATCGCGACTTACTTCTTTACTATTAATAAACATGGAGTCTTTTTTTTCCATGGTAAAAAACTGATAGCTAAAATATAAAACGTCGCCTACTTCTACTTTTTCGGCGGTGTCATTCTTTTTAAAAAACTTGTAGTTTAAACCGTTATCAGTTACTTCAAATCCCTCGTAAGTGGATTTTGAACCGCAGGAAGTTAATAGCGAAATTACCACTAAGGGTGAAAGGAAATAGGTTAATATATTTTTCATAAGCAGGCTCGAAAGTACATATAATCTGTTTATAAATAAAAAAGGGAGTACCTAAGTACCCCCTTTTTTTACCTAATGAACGTTAAAATTATTACATCATACCGCCCATGCCACCCATATCACCACCACCGGCAGGCATAGCTGGTTTTTCCTCTTTTTTATCAGCCAGAACACAATCAGTTGTTAAAAGCATAGCTGCAACCGAAGCTGCATTTTCAAGGGCTACACGGCTTACTTTAGTAGGATCAATAACACCGGCCTTAAACAGATTTTCAAAAGTTTCGGTACGGGCATTAAAGCCAAAATCATCTTTACCTTCTTTTACCTTTTGTACCACTATTGAACCTTCAATGCCGCAATTTGCACAAATTTGACGTAATGGTTCTTCAATGGCGCGTTTTACAATGGCAATACCAGTGTTTTCGTCTTCATTAGCGCCTTTTAATTTTTCTAATGCCGAAATTGCACGGATATAGGCTGTACCTCCACCCGAAACAATTCCTTCTTCAACAGCAGCACGCGTTGCAGCCAAAGCATCTTCAACACGGTCTTTCTTTTCTTTCATTTCAAC
>RFNG01000088.1 GCA_009927275.1 Sphingobacteriia bacterium
TTCTGATTTAAAACCATAACTAATACCATATACCCATAAAAGGGTTAATACCAAGGCTCCAATGCTTCCCTCCCAAGTCTTTCCGGGTGAAATTGAGGGTGCCATCTTATGCCTTCCAAACAATGAACCGCATACATACGCTAATGAATCACTCGACCATATACAAAGCATTATAAAAATGATGAATGATTTATTAATATTAAAATTCTGTGCTAAAAATAACCCCGCAATTAAAAATGAAAGTATGGCATATGCCTGAAAAACAATTACCTGCATTAAATATGTAAGTGTTTTAGCGGTTGCGTAATGCAATACGATGATTATAACATATAAAAACAAACTAATACCAGATAAATAAGTAAAGTTGTGATGTGCATATAAATCAAAAAATGAAACACCTGTACATAATAATTGTAATATATAGGGGGTTATCATAAAACGTAAACCTTTCCCCGTTTTATATAACAACTGTTGCATTTCGTATAATGCCATAGATGTTATAATAAACCAAAACACCAATGCGCTTTCAATACTCAGCCATACCGCTGAAAGAAGTAAAAACACATATACAATGCCACTTATACAGCGTAAAAAAAATACCGATGTCATGCTAGAATCTCAAATATAAGTATTAAAAAAAGTAAATACTTGTTTTTAATTATTATCGATTTATTAATTTTGTAAAATGCCCGATTGGTCTTTTTTTGTAACGGTTTTAATTGGTTTGTTTTCGTTAATTAATCCACTGGGAGCACTTACGGTTTATTTAACATTAACGCAAGATTACACAGAAGATCAAAAGCTACAAACCTTAAAAAAAACATGTATATATATATTTTTAATATGTATTGTATCTTATTACATTGGCGTGTATATCCTTAATTTTTTTGGCATCTCTATTCCTGCACTCCGATTAGCAGGTGGTTTAGTTATTTTTAGATCAGGCTGGCAATTGCTTAATGTTACCCATAAAAAAGAATTACGAAATAGTATTCGCGAAGACAGTAATCAGCGTGAAGATATTTCCTTTTCACCATTAGCCATGCCTTTATTAGCTGGTCCCGGATCAATGTCGTTTTTAATTACACTGTTTTCCAATCGCTCGGAGCAGTGGTCATTCGCCATTATGCAAGATGGATTTGCAATATTGGCAGTACTAATTGTTGTTATTGCCTTATATTTTATATTTAAATATGCTCCCCGGCTAATTAAGTATACCGGTCAATCGGGTATTTTGGCTCTTTCTAAAATAATGGGATTTATTGTTATTGGTATTGGCGTACAAATGATTATCAACAGCTTGGTCTTATTTTCAAAAAGTCTGTAATTAAGACATAATAACCTCGTTTTGTTAATATTATTATTTCTTACAATTCATAAGTGGGCAAAAATTTCATTGTTTTGAGTATGGATATTGCACATTTTTTTAAACCGCACGCAACAGCATTAAAACATTCCACTGGATTAATTAAATCTATTTACACCGATGATTTTCCCGACTTGGACGAAATAGATATTGTCATTTTTGGTGTAAACGAATACCGAAATAGTATATCTAAATCGGGGGCATTACATTACACACATATTATTAATGAAATACTACCCTTACATGCAGTTGGATTTCAACCCCGAATTGCAGATTTAGGTTATATTGAACATGGATTTACCATTGAAGATTCTTATTTTGCATTAAGTGCTGTGCTTGATGTATTGCTTAAAAAAAATATAACACCCATTATTATTGGAGGCTCACACGATTTAAGTCTTGCTCAATTTAAAGGCTATCAGAACTTGGAACAAACTATAAATATGGTTTGTATCGATGCACACATAGACTTAAACCCTGAAGAAACAACACTTAACGCCAGTAATTTTATTGGTGCCATTGTACTTCATGAACCCAATTTTTTATTTAATTACTCGCATATTGGTTTTCAAAGTTATTTTACTCCACAAGCATTGCTTGATACCATGGACAAAATGTTTTTTGATTATTACCGATTAGGATATTTTAAAAAAGCTATTGAACGCACAGAGCCCCTTATTCGCCAGGCTGACATGTTAAGTGTAGATTGTTCGGCAATACGCTGTGCTGATTTTAAAGCCCAAGAGCAAGCTTCACCGAATGGTTTTTCGGCTGAGGAAATGTGTCAAATGATGCGCTATGCAGGTATGAATGACCGCATGAGTTCTGTTGGATTATACGGCTACCTTAACAGCAAAGATTCGGATGGCATGAGTGCTGCATTATTGGCACAAATGATTTGGTGTTTTATTGAAGGATTTTATGCGCGCAAGCACGATTTTCCAAGTCGTAGCAGTGATGATTATTTACGATTTCACGTACTTATAGAGGAAACACAACAAGAAATACATTTTTATAAAAGTAAAAAAACCAACCGATGGTGGATGGAGGTTCCCTATCCGAGCACACCAAATACTAAATTTGAACGCCATACCCTTATACCCTGTTCGTATGAGGACTATGAAGCCTGTACACACAACGAAGTTCCTGACCGCTGGTGGCAAACCTATCAAAAACTCATGTAATTAATCTATAATCTGCAGTTCTACCCTACGGTTACGCTGCTTATCTTCTTCTGTTAATTCAGGTTTTATTTTAGGAACCTGTGCACCAAAACCTTTATAAGACATACGAAGTTTTGAAATTCCGGCAGCACAAAAATAGTCGTAAACTGTTTTTGCGCGGTTTAAAGATAAATTCCATTCACCGGTATCATAATCGTAGCCATCGGATTCTGTAGCGTCTAAACAACAAATATGGCCTTCAATGCGTATTTTAAGTTTTGGATGCGATTTCAATAATGCAGCAGCCTGTTGTAATACCGGTTGGGATTGTGCCATAACGCGATGCGATCCCGGTACAAATTCCAAAAAAGGTAATTCAATTTTATGATCTACAATTTTTAATTCTGTCTGCTTTAAATCACCTGGAGGTGTATAGGTAATACTAACTTTTCTGTATTCTGGCTGACCTTGTATAGTATCCTGGGTTTGAGTTGAAAACCGTTCACCGTAAGTGAGTAGTTGCGGAATCTGATCTTGTTTGATTTTAATCCTGGTTAAAAATGTTTTAGCACGTTTTTCACTGAGTCGTTCATTTTTTGCAGAATCACCAATAAAATCGGCATATGCTTCTATTTTAATAACTTTTACCCCCGTTCGCAATAAAGAATCTAACTGTTTGCCATGATGGGATTTGTAAATTTCCCTCTTTCAAAATAAAAATGCAAAGTTTGCGTAAATACCAAACTTGGATAAAAGGCCAAAACCAAAATTAATTTTTCAAAATTCATGTTTAAATTTAATGCATGTTTTGGATTTGTGTTACAGTTTTTTTTGCCATACTAATTACCTATTGTATTGGATTTGGATTAGGAACCATTTTACTTCCGGTTATGTGTTTTTATTATCCCCCACTTGAAGCTTTATTTTTAAGTGCAATCTTGCACGGATTTCAATCTGCTATAAAAACACTTATTAATTTTAAATACATTCCTTGGAGGCAGGTGATTTGGTTTAGCGCTTGTGCCATTCCTTGTTCGTTTTTGGGAAGCTATTGTATATTATACATTACCCAATGGAGCTACAAAATTCATTTTAACATCTATTCTGTTGGTTTTTATACCACACCCATACGATTTGTAATTGCTTGCTCAATGCTTGTATTTAGCATTTTGGAATTGCTAAAACCTAAACGGCACGTTGCTGAAAAACCAATTGTTTTTATGAGTTCAGGAGCCTTAAGTGGTTTTTTTGGCGGCCTTACAGGTCATCAAGGTGTTTTACGTTCTATGTTTACCTCCAAACAATTTAATACTATTTATACCTTAGTGGCTTTTAACGGACTGGTTTCATTGTGTATTGATGCCACGCGACTTTTAAATTATTTTAAAGGTACTATTGCAATTTCTACAGCACCTTTACATATAACAGTTTTACTTGGCATCGCATTACTTGCAACTTTTACGGGGCAGCATTTTTTAAAGCATATCAAATTAAACCTCATAAACCGATTAATATTTATATTTATTATAGTATTTGCCTTTTGTTATGGAATCGGTTTGGTATAAATATAAGCTTTACTTTTGTTTATAAATGGTATTAATTATTATTCCTACATATAATGAAATAGAAAATGTAGAATTAATGATTCGTACCTTAATGAACAACGATGCTTATTGGCATGTTTTGATAATTGACGATGCATCACCCGACGGAACAGCCTCACGGGTAAAAGCCCTTCAAAACGAATTTTTAAACCGCCTGCATTTAGAAATACGAAATGAAAAAAAAGGACTTGGTACAGCTTATATACATGGTTTTAACTGGGGCTTAGCCCGTTCATATAACTATTTTGTAGAAATGGATTGTGATTTTAGTCATAAACCAGCTGACGTCATCCGATTGATTGAACCC
>RFNG01000101.1 GCA_009927275.1 Sphingobacteriia bacterium
CCAGATCATACTTCAAATAAAAATAACCTAATCATTAGGCCCAAAGAGTCAAAAAAATTCAATTTAAAAGACATCGGCTTAAAAAAAATATTTTTCCAAGTTAGATTTAAACTTTTAATGTTCTTTGCACTTAAAGCCAAAACATTAAGGATCTCTAAATATTTAAAAATAGAATATAAAACGAGATAATTAAATTATTTAAATCCACGATTTTTTTTGATCTGCTCGTAAGCTTGCTGTATTTTTTGAAATTGTTCTTTAGCTGATTTTTGAACCGCTTCGGGCTCAGAAGCTACTTTATCGGGATGATGTAATACCGCTAATTTCCGGTATGCTTTTTTTATCTCGTCGTCGGTGGCCTCTGCCGATATTCCTAAAATTTTATAATGCGCCATAGGATCACCACCATACATATAAAAAAGTTGCTCTCGGTCGGCATCGCTTACGCCCAACATACGTGCAATAGATTCAATGGATTGGCGTTCGGCTGACTCTAATTGTCCGTCTGAAAATCCAAGTCCATATAAATAATGTACCAGCACCTTTCGAACTTCGTAAGAGGTATTTGTACGAATCATTTCACAGATTTGAGCTGTTGGAATTTCGGGCCGTTCTAAAAAGGCTTTTAAAATTTTGAGATGTTCAGAGGTAAACCCGTTACCAAATTGTTGCCTAAAAAATTGCTTAACATAGTCAAGTTCGGCCCGTATAATTTTACCATCTGATTTCATAACAACGGCAGTAAGCGCCATCATCATGGTAGGAAAATCGTAACGTGTTTGCGTATTTCCAAAATAGCTCATGGGATCGTTCTGCGTACGCGTTTTAGGCTGAAACATACTGCCTAAAAAATAACCGGCAAGTCCGCCATAAAAACTTTTTGTGATAAGATAGCCTAAAACGGCACCAATCCAGCCAAACATAAGATGCAAATATACAATCAAAAGCACGTAACTTAGGTGTATAATGGAAATCAATTTAAGGGTTTACGGTTTGGCCATTCGTAATAATCATGTGCTTGTAAGTAAAGAATATATTGCAAATAAATGGCTAATTAAATTTCCCGGAGGTGGGGTTCAACCTCAGGAATCCTTATCAGATGCCTTATGTCGTGAGTTTAGAGAAGAAATGCAATGTACCGTTTCAGAGGCACAACATTTTTATACAACAGATGCCTATGTACCCTCCTGGTTTGATTCCAAACAACGTGTGCTCAGTATTTATTATACAATTTCACTTTTAGAACTAAAGCCCTATAATGCCCTGGTTTTACCAAAACACACAGAACACGAGGTGTTTTGGGCGCCTATTTCATTGGCTACATTTAATACGATTGATTTACCTATTGATCGAACAGTTTTTAAACGATTATTAGATTTGTACTAAAATGAAAATTATTTTTATTTGGTTAATTCGTTTTTATCAGCGCTGTATAAGCCCCTTACTACCTCAAGCTTGCCGATTTCAGCCTACCTGCAGTAATTATGCACTTGAAGCATTTCAAAAACATGGACTTTTTAAAGCCTGTAGCTTAACTTTTAGACGATTATTTCGCTGTCATCCGTGGGGAGGTCACGGACATGACCCAGTGCCTTAAAAGTGTAACTTTACGGTGTATGAAGTATATGAGACTTTTTTTTGCAGCCTTTGTAATTATTACATGTGCTTGTGATAAAGATCCTCAGGTATTACCAAAGCAAGTACCAAAAACAGATACGCTTGCCAAATGTGTCCTAAAATTTAACGCTCAAGCTGCAGATCAAAATTTAAAGTTTGGAAATGACATATGGTATAAAAACGTTCAAGGAGATTCTTTTACAGTTTCTAAATTCAACTATTTTATTTCAAATATAAAATTGTACACCGATTCTGTTAACTATAAAAAGATTTCAGATGTCTATTTGCTGGTTAAACATCATATTTCTAAACAACAATTTACAGTAAATACTGCAATTCAGGGAACATTTAGTGCAATGGAATTTTTAATTGGCGTTGATAGTCTTCGAAATATAAGTGGTGCACAAACCGGAGATTTAGATCCGGGTAATGATATGTTTTGGGACTGGACCACGGGATATATTTTTTATAAACTAGAAGGCATGTATAAAAATCAAACTACATATCCGGCTCGTGAGTATGCAATTCATATTGGCGGTTTTCAGGGACGGTACAGTTGCTTGCAACGTGTGCGCCTTTCCTTTTCAAAGCCATTGGTTTTAAAGCATGGTTACAAATCACAAATTACCCTACAAACACAATTAGATGAGGTTTTTAAAACACCATATTCAATTGGCTTTGATGATTATTACAATGACGTAACATTGCCCATGTTTCAAAATTTATCACAAAATTACAGTGATATGTTTCAAATTCAAGAATTATTAAATCCTTAAATATTGAAGTCTATTGTCCTGATATGTTTGTACTGCCTAACCCTTAATTGTTTGGGACAGGATATTTTTTTGACTTTAAATTTTCCAAAATCAGAGAAGCAAGCCGCAATAACAATTTCAAAAGTACTGGAAGGCGTGTTGCCAAAATATGAAACGTGGTTTGAAGATTCTGTAAAAACAGATTCTAATATTGTATTACAAATTATAAGTCCGGATACGGGACGTTGTGTTATACGCGTAAACCAGTTTGCTGCTACATTGCATGTTATGCCGGCCGGACATTACACAGTATACTGGCCAATGCCAGATTCGCTGATTTATTATACGCCACGTAGCGAACATCCGGTTTTTCCCGAACTTGACGAACATGCACCTGTAAAACTCAATTATTTGATTCGTGATTTTCAACAACTCATTAATGCACGACTTTACAACAATATAGACGGGCATATAAATCGCCGTGACATCATTAAAAATATAGACAGCTTGTATTTGCAATGCAAAACGCGTTATGCCAATATTACAGATGCCTACTTTACAACGTATTGGCAATATACGATTGGTCAATTGCAACTAAACGTTTCTTATAATACAAAAGCTTTATATCAGTATTTTATTGCAAGGTCAAGTGTAAACATTAAGCATCCGGCGGTGTTAGCTTTTTTATCAAGTTTTTACAACGATTATATTATTCAAAAAGCCACGTCCCTTAGTGGTACGAGTATTTTCAACATTATTAACGAACACGCATCGCTGCAATTATTAAACACTCTTTTTAAAGATGATGCGTTTTTACAAAACGATACTATTGCACAATGGGTTTTTTTAAATAATTTTTGGAATTTTTGTTACGATACACGCTTTAATAAAATCGCATTACATAACATTTTAAAAGAACTTCAGGCTTCGGCATTAAACAGACAAATACAGCGCCAGTGTGAAATAGTTTTAAGTACCTTTAATACATTACAAAATGGTTTTAAGGCACCCGATTTTACAGTTTACAATAATGCAACAAAAGCTGTTAGTTTGTCAAATTTTAAAGGAAAGTGGGTTTATATCTGTTTTACAGATTATAAAAGCAAACGTGCAAAATTAGAACTGCAACTTTTAAAAAAATGGCAAAACACATATGGTGTAAAAATTCAGTTTTTAAGTGTATTAATAAATGCAGGCCCTGAAGAACTAAAGCAATACATCATCGAAAACCCGACTTTGTCATGGCCCATTACCTATTTTAAAAATGCTTCAGGTACCTCGTCGCCCATTACCTTGTATCAGGTGTATGGAACAGAAGCATATGTTATGATAGATCCAAAAGGAAATATTTCTCAAATTCCAGCACCTGCACCCTCTGAAGGAATAGAGCAACTTTGGAAAAGCCTTTTGCGGCCGTCATCAAAATCACGAAAAATTGGAATTAGATGAGTACAAATAACATGGCCCATCGTATTTGTTTTGAAGACAACCATCTTTGTTTAGTATACAAAAATTCTGGTGAACCAGTACAAGGCGATAGCAGCGGAGATATGGCTTTAGTGGACACATTTAAAAATTACATTAAACAGCGCGACGCTAAACCGGGCGCAGTATTTTGCGGTTTAGTACATCGCATTGACCGTCCCGTAAGCGGCGTATTGATATTAGCCAAAACCAGTAAAGCCTTGTCACGGCTATCACAAGCATTTCAAAAACGTGAAGTCATTAAAGAATACCTTGCTATTGTACCCCGTAGGACATACCTGAAACACAATTGTTATGTCATTATTTAATACGTAATACCAAGCAAAATAAATCTTACGTGGTAGATTCCAATCAAAACGGTGCACAACGAGCTGAATTAGAATACAACATAATGGTAAAATGGGATCATTACATGTTATTGCAAATTAAACTTTTTACCGGTCGACATCACCAAATACGGGCACAACTTGCGCATATAGGCATACCCATAAAAGGAGATTTAAAATATGGAGCGCAGCGTTCGAATCCAGATGGTAATATTTTATTACACAGTTATCATATTAAATTTAAACATCCAGTAAAAGACGAGTGGATTTCGCATTATGCCCTGCCTCGAGAAGCAAACCCATTATGGGACTTAACCCGTTTGTATTTTTTAAATTCAAAACCAAATACTTCCGATAAGCCTAATTACTATTAAGATGGCTTTAACACCACGCATTTTTATTATTTTTAATTGATTTGAATAAGATAACTTTACCCAATGTGCTGCGTTGCGTTTTACTTTTTCTTCAAGGCTTTATTTACGCACAGCCTCAAACAGATTATCACATACCCGATTCATTTAACACAGTCAAAAATGAAATGTATTTAACAGCCGAAGAAAAGGAAGTCATTCGCTATATAAACTATGTTAGAGTTAATCCTCAGCAATTTTTAAAGCAGTATTTAAATGCAAGCCGGGCTGATACCACAAATAGTTATGTTAAAAGTTTGCAAGTGCAATTACAACATTTAAAGCCATTGGCACTGGTATATCCAAACCGTAAATTATACCGCATTGCCAAATCATGGGCACTACAAGCCGGAAAATTAAACGTTACGGGGCATCAAGGATTTTCTAAGCGTGCCCGTAAATTTTCAAAAATAAAACCGTTTTCCGAATGTTGCTCCTATGGGCTTAATACCGGTTTAGAAATTGTTTTACAATTGCTTATAGATGATGGTGTAAAAAATCTTGGACATCGCAAGTGCTTATTATCCCATCATACATTAGTAGGTGTTTGCATTAAAAAACATAAGGGTTATGTGTATAATGCCGTTCTTGATTTTTCGGACAATTAAATAATATTAGTCTAAGGATTTTGAATTAAATAGAATAAATCCTAAATGAAAAAACAGTGAAAAGGGTTGCGTTTGTTTTTCATAATAATTTAATCCTAAGCTTGCCGGACCTATGGGGCTGTTGTAAACCAATGCTGCAGTAGCGGTGATACTGCGATACAAAAACGGCTTACTTAGTTCGGCAGTGTTATTTTTATTTATAATACTTTGATACGGCTGAAAAATATATATTTCAGTACGTAAGTCAAAAGTTGCATGGGGATTAAAAATGGCTTTTAATCCTAAAGATGCATAATTAAATGCTCTAAAATCTGAAATAAACAAGGTTTGACTTTCGGGTGTGGGTTGAAATGCAGGCGCAGCCAATAAGCTGGATTTGTAATTTTTAAAAAAAGGCTGATTTGACACTAATAATTCAGAAAATAGTCCCAGACGAAACCATGTAAATGTTTTAAAATAGCGTTCACCGGTGTATTTAAATTGAAACCATAAATTATGAATGGAGTCTGAGGGTGTTTTTGAAAGCGACTGATTACCCGGTAAATACGATTCTATACCCTTACATGCACGAAGCCGTAATTTAAACAATTGCCCTTCGTTTGAGTACATTTTGCGATTTAAAGTTTGGTTAGAAAATTCAGTTTGAATTTGCTGAAACAGAAATTTACTCAAATCAGCAGTATCCGTCTTTTTAAAATCATCCGTATTGTAATAGCGGCTTTCCCAATCGGAATAAGTCCAATGTGCACTTATGTGCGATTGATTTGAAATGGGAGCTCCAATTTTAAGATTTACAAAACGATCGAGCTGTAATAAATAAGAGGGCTTTTGAAAGTCATAAAATAACGCACTGCTATTATAGTAATCCCAGCTGCCATAAGTAAAAGAAGGCTCAAAAAACCAAGATATACCTGATGGAGGCTCAATACGTACTTTAACATGTGCGCCGGATGTTAATTTGCCAAAATAACCGTTGGCATAGGCACTAAAACGATAAGTGCCAAAGTGTAAGTACCGCACTCCTAAAAACGTTTCTGTGATGGGCTTATTAGAAATAATGGCACCTGGCTCAATTTGAAAGGGACGTTGAATTTTACCTGTAATATTTAAGTGGGTTGTATGTATTTCAGATTTAATTTTAGGATACGTGTATCGTAAAAAATCATCATTAAGTAATCTAAAATAACGTTTACGAAATTTTGGATAAGAAACGGGGAGTTGATTTAATCCTAAATGCCGAGTTAAAAATTTTATTTGAGCAGAAGTAAAGCCATTAAAATGAACTGAATCAATTTGCGGTATGCTGGTCATGTCTAACGATTTATATGCATCTATTTTTTTAACATTTAAAGTATCGGGTATAGCATTAATTGTAAATTTATTTTTTAAAACAGAAAGTGTCCGTTTTGCTGCAACATATCCACTATCTATAAGTGCCGAAATGTTATTTAAGTTAAAAGTGCCTGCTTCTGATTGAAGTTGAATTACAAACACATTAGACAATAAATGAGAGGAGTCTAAGGATTGCGTTAAAAAAGTACGCATTTGCGAATATATATTTTCATCATCGGGTTTAATATTTTTTTCTGTAGTGTTACTGCCTATAATGATATCGGGATTAAATTCACGCTGCATTAATGCAACGGGAAAATTATTGTAAAGTCCGCCATCAAAAAGTAAATGCCCATTAGGTGCAATAGGACGAATGTAAAATGGGTATGTAATACTGGATCGTACAGCATCTTGTAGGCTTCCCGATTTAAATACTTGTATTTTTTTTTGCTCTACATCTGAAGCAACAATCCGCAGGGGTATAGGCAAACTGTCAAAATGGTATTTACTTTTTAAAGCTATGGGACTAAATACTTCCATTAAATAAAAGTCAATGGGTGATGAATTTATCAAGGTGGATGGAATGTTTTTTAAAGTTCCTTCCGACAAGTCAATTTTTAAACTAAACCAGGCTCCATAATCCTCAGTATGTTTTATTAAATAATTATATTTTAAAGGGATTTTTCCTTTAGCTAAACCCTCAAAAAAATACGATTTAACAAGTTTTTCAAGATCCTCAGCGCGGTATCCCGATGCATAAAAAGCAGATAAGAGGGCGCCAATTGAAGATCCGCAAATGTAGTGCACAGGAATGTGTTCTTCTTCCAATGCTTTTAAAACCCCTATATGCGAGAGACCATCTGCGCCACCACCGCTTAAAACAAGTCCAATTTTTTGTGCCTTACAATACAATGTTATAAAACACAAAACAAGACTTAAAAATAAGCGCGCAATCCATTTCATTATAGCCTTTAAATAACAAAAATAATTAACATGCCAAAGCTATAACTATTGGCATTTTTTTAAACACCAAATTGTATTTTTTGTAAATTAACGGGTGTGGTTTATCCGTAAATTTTGTTACAGCCTTTTGGTTTTATGGGGCGTTGCGAGCTTAGTTTTTACGCTTTTTTCAGTAATTCCCGGTGATCCGGCTTTAGTTGTTTTGGGCCCCCGAGCAGGACAAGCAGAAATAGAACAATTTCATCATCAAACAGGCACAGACCGCCCCTGGATAAAGCAATACCTGCATTATATAAATGATCTTTCACCCATTTCTATTCATCACGCCACAAATCCTAAGCACCTCCTTTATTTAAATACAGATGTTTATACATCTTTTATACCCGTGGTATCAGTATCACATTACAAATTAATATTAAAGGCGCCGTATTTGCGTACCAGTTATATTTCTAAAACACCTGTAAGTAGTATAATTGCTGACAGTTGGCCAGAAACTGCGCTTTTGGCTTTTACTGCAATTCTTTTGGCAACACTGTTGGGTATTGCAATAGGTATATGGTTTGCTGTAACAACATGGCATAAGTTACGATCGGCGGTGTTTGTTGGTATACAAATTTTCGGCATTAGCACTCCTTCTTTTTTTATAGCCTTACTATTTGCTTGGCTTTTGGGTTATGTTTGGAGTTCATACACCGGTTTATCTCCAACGGGTAGTTTATATGAAGTAGATAATTTAAAAGGCCCCGTTTTGGCATGGCATAATTTAATCCTTCCCTTAATAACTTTAAGTTTAAGGCCTATGAGCATTATTGTTCAAATTACACAGGCATCATTTCAAGACGTTTTAGCTAGTGACTATATAAGAACAGCCCGGGCCTTGGGTTTTTCTAATCTTCGCATTTTAACCCGTTATGCATTAAAAAACGCTTTAAATCCAGTGGTAACAGCCATTTCAGGTTGGCTGGCATCGCTTTTAGCCGGAGCAGTATTTATTGAACGCATTTTTAATTGGAAGGGTATTGGAAATGAAGTAGTTGAGGCATTAAACAACAGCGATTTACCAGTTGTTATGGGCTGTACGCTTTTTTTTGCATTTTTATTTGTATGTATTAATAGCGCAGTGGATGTTATATACCGCTGGCTGGATCCACGAATTAAAATTAATTTGTTATGAATTTAAAAACCTGTATTGTAGCCAACTGGAAAATGAATTTAAACATTCAAGAGGCAGAACATTTGTTACATGAAATTTCACACATTCAATTTGATACTAAAAAAATGGATATTACTATTTGTGTGCCATTTCCGTATTTAGTACTTGCAACTTCAATTTTAAAACCAAAAGGTATACATGTTGGTGCACAAGATTGCAGCGCACATGCATTTGGCGCATTTACAGGTGAAGTGAGTGCTGCCATGATACATTCATGTGGTGCCGAGTATGTAATTATTGGTCATAGTGAGCGTCGCATGCAACATCATGAAACGCCTATGCTTCTATCACAAAAAATTATTCAAGCCCTAGAGGCCGGATTACATATTATATTTTGTATTGGAGAGTCTGCGTTAGAACGGGCGCATAATACACAGTTTGAAGTTATATCGCAGCAACTTACAGAGGTTTGGCCCGTTTTAAAACAAGTGCCCGTAGATCGTTTAATACTTGCTTATGAGCCGGTATGGGCTATAGGAACTGGAAATTCTGCAACTCCTGATATAGCACAAGAAATGCATGCCCATATTAAAAATATTTTATTAAACCAATATACTTCTGAAAGCAAGGATCAATCTATCAACGTTTTATATGGCGGAAGTTGTACGCCCGAAAATGCCTCTGCCTTATTTAAAATGGCTGATATTGATGGTGCCCTTATAGGTGGAGCAAGTTTAAAATCAAAAAGTTTTATCAATATTGTAAATGCTGTTTAATGTATAGCTGTTATTGCTTTAATATAACACCACCTGATCCCGGATCAGAAATTCTTTTGGCAGTATTATCTGAATTACCTTTTGATACTTTTGAATTTACTCCAGAGGGATTAAATGCTTATTGTAAGGAGGCAGCTGTTTCAGAAATAGTTTTACCTGATTTTTCCAAATATGATTTTAAGTTATCATATTCTATTACATCCATTCCTTTTCAAAACTGGAATGAAACTTGGGAAGCTGCATATGAACCCATTCAAGTAGGGCAGGTATACATCCATGCCGCATTTCAAAAACCAAATGTAAACTGTAAGTATAATGTATGTATTACGCCTAAAATGAGTTTTGGTACCGGACATCATTTTACAACACGTTTAATGTGTACTATGTTGCAACATTTAGATGTAAATACCCGGCACATATGGGATATTGGTACAGGAACGGGCATCTTGGCTATTTTATCAAAACTTATGGGTGCGCAACATGTTGACGCTACTGATACTGAATTATGGGCGCTGGATAATGCCCGAGAAAACGCCATTAATAACTTTACAAATGAAATACAAGTGCATGCAGCTTCCGAATTTATTCCGCAAAATCATATGTACGATGTGATTTTAGCTAATATCAATAAAAATGTTTTAAAATACTATGCTCCTATATGTGCAAAGAGTATAAAACATCAAGGACAACTTTTAATAAGTGGTTTTTTTGAAACCGATACGGATGAACTGATACGGTATTTTAAAACGTATGGATTTGACTTGGCTCAGGTACAAACAGAATCAGAATGGGCCGCCATTCAATTTATTAAATCGTTTTCATAAAATTTAAAAATGCTTTATGCATGTGGGGATTACCGCCAATAAGAGATTTACCGTAAAGCCAATCAGTACCTCCAGAAAAATCACTAACCAATCCTCCTGCAGATTCAAGAATTAATGCCCCTGCTGCCACATCCCAAGGTTTTAACTGAGGTTCAAAAAATAAATCAAATTTACCTTCAGCGGTAAAGCACAAATCTACCGCTGCTGCTCCCATACGCCGAATACCACGAGTTTGAGTCATCAGGGGGCCTAAACAATTTAAATATTTTGATTTATTAGGAAAATCCGAAATGGGAAATCCTGTTGCAATTAGACTTTGATTAAAATGCGCGGTTGGGCTAACATGTATGGGTGTATCGTTTTTACATGCACCTTGTCCTTTAATTGCGGAATACAAATCTTGATTATTTATTTCGTAAACAACTCCTAACAAAATTTCGTTATCCTGCGCTAAAGCAACACTAATTGCATATAAAGGAATTTGATGAATAAAATTGGTTGTACCATCAAGGGGATCAATTATCCAACGTGTAGCACCTTGGCGAATCACCTGTTGTTCTTCGGTTTCAAATCCAAGCCCGGGATGTAAGCGGTCAAGGGCTTCACACAGCATCGTTTCACTGCAGCGGTCTACATAACTTACTAAATCATTAGATGTTTTATATTCTACAGAACCGGTTAAAAAATGTTGTGATTCACTTTTAATAAAATGACCAACTTGTTTTACAATTTTAATTACACTAGGAAGCAAATGCTGTAATTCCGATGTCATGTGCGCTTAAAGGTGAGGGCTTGTCCTGCCTGAAACGGATGAAACGTACCCTTTTCATATTGTAAATAACCGTTTACAAAGGTATGTGTAATGGTGCTTGAAAATGTGGTGTTTTCAAACGGACTCCATCCGCATTGTGCCCACAATGAAGCTGATGTAACGGGTTGACCCGAATGTAAGTTAACAAGCACCAAGTCGGCAAAATACCCCTCACGGATGTAGCCGCGATCTTCAATGCAAAATAATTGTGCAACATTATGAGCGGCTTTTTGTGCAATGGTTTCAAGGTTAATAACGCCTTGTTTGCTTAATTCTATTAATGCCTGCAGGCTATGCTGAACCAATGGACCTCCACTGGGTGCTTTTTCATACGTTTGTAATTTTTCTTCACGTGTATGCGGCGCATGATCGGTTGCAATAACATCAATTTGATGCGTATGTAATGCCTTTTGAAGTGCATCACGATCCGCAGCAGATTTAATTGCTGGATTCCATTTTATCCAGTTTCCTTTATTTGAATAATCCGTATCGCAAAACCATAAATGATGTATACAGGCTTCGGCTGTAATTAATTTTTTTCTAACATCTGCCTGTGCCTCAAATAACGAAAGTTCTTCCGCTGTAGAAATATGTAAAACATGCAAGCGGGTTTTATACTTTTGTGCAAGCGTAACAGCATATGAAGATGAGGCAAAACAAGCTTCACGCGATCGTATTTTTGGATGCCATGAAGCATCGAGTTCACCTGTATGGAGTTGTTTTATAGTTTTTAAATTCGACTGAATTAGCGGATCAGACTCACAATGAGTGGCAATTAAACCTTCAAATTTTGAAAAAAATCCTTCCAATGCAGTGGGGTCATCAACCAAAAGCGTTCCGGTTGAGGAACCCATAAATAATTTTAAACCACAACATTGATTTAAATTTGTTTTTAAAACCTCTTCTATATTGGTGTTGCTGCCGCCAATATAAAACGCATAATTAGCCATTGATTGCTTTTGGGCAATTTGGTACTTATGTCGTAATGCATCTTGTGTGGTGGTTGTAGGGTTGGTATTGGGCATTTCCATATACGACGTTACACCACCTGCAACCGCGCTTTTTGATTCACTTGCAATACAGCCTTTATGGGTTAATCCGGGTTCTCTAAAGTGAACCTGGTCATCAATTAATCCGGGAAACAGGGTTAAGGCTTCGGCATTAATTTCATGTACGTTATACTTTACAGAAATAGTGTGATCTATACGCTCAATGCGATTATTATGAATTAACACATCTGCCTGAATAATGCGGTTTTCATTTACAATTTGGGCATTTTTAATTAAGGTATGCATGTTAATGATTTAGATATTGTGAAACCAAGAATTGTTCTATGGCTGTTTTTAATCTTGAACTGGGAGCCATACTATTGTTAACAATAATACAAAAAACGAGTTTGCGATTTGTTTTTGAATTAAAAATCCCCGCATAGCTTCGTACCCGCGACATATACCCGCTTTTACCTTTAAGGTTATTTCGCAAGGCTGTATGGGCTGCAAAATTATTTAAACCACCGGGTAATCCCGAAACCGCCATTGTACTTTCAAACGCTGATCCAATTTTTGATTTAAGTAAATAATGTAATGCGTGTGTCATAAACACTGCACTTACCAGGTTTGAACGTGATAAACCCGAGCCATCAAAAAGCACAGCCGGATAATTAGGAATTTTGGATTTCCAAAATGTATTTAAAGTTTCAACGCCTGTATGGTATTTTCCATTACCCATTTTTAGTACAAATGCTTCTGCATATAAATTTATGCTATATAAAAGTGTTTTATGTATTAATGTTTTTAATGGTGGACTTAAATGAAAATAAAAGGTATCGGCAATACAAGGAAACGGAGATTCGTACATGACTCGGTATCCTGAGGTGTAAAGGCCCTTTGTTTTTAAATGTTTTTGAAAACTGTAGGCCAGTACTTCGGCAGGATGCGGCATTGAAATTTTTAGTGTAACATCATTTTGAAACGGCGATAGATTACCCGACAGGTATCGAGTAAATTCATAAGGTGTACCAAAGGCAATTAGTGATTCTTGAATAGTATCAATTTTTATATTAGGTTTTATTTTTAAAAAGGTGTCGGGTAAGTCAGGTTCTATTTTATACACATTTGCTTTGGTGTACGGGGCTGATGTTTTGTAATGCAATACACAGGTATTGTCAAAAAAGTTAATAGCTCCGGGTGGTACACCATAGTAATTACCAATATCGTTCCAGGTCCATTCATCTGGTATAAGCCAGTCTGTAGCTGTTGCATCTACAACAATGCCATTTTCAAATGTGTTATATCCATTTCGAGTAATAGCCTGAGTCCATTCAGTAAACATGCGAGCCGTTTCATCCGGAAAAAAATGCGAACCAAGACTCGGATCACCGCTTCCATATATTATAAGACTTTTTTTTGAAATTGCTTGAGATTTAGATTTGCACACACCAAGTGCTGTTTTAAACTGATAGTCTGGACCAAAGCGTTCCATAACAGCACCCGTACTAAGTAATTTTTGAATACTGGCTGGTATTAACAATCGGTCGGCATCGTACGCATATAAAGTAGTACCCTGTTCATAATCCATAACATGTATACTTAAAGACGCGCCTTTTAAGTCGCTTTCGGTAAATCCAGCTGGAAGTTCATTTTGAATCTGGGATTGAAGTGAAAGCTTTAATCCGATTACTAAAATAATGCACCAGGCCGATTTAAATTGCATTACCAAACCTCTACGCGTTGCTTTTCATCACGGTACATGGCATCTCCGGGTTTTACGTGAAATGCCTTATAAAATGCAGGCAAATTGGTTAAAGGTGCAAATGCTCTATAGTAAGCAGGAGCATGGTAGTCCAGTGTTAAAAGGCGTTTAAGTTCAGCATCCCGTGTTTTAGCTTTCCATCCCTGGGCCCATGCAATAAAAAAGCGTTGGTCTGCCGTAAATCCATCAATTACTTTTGGTGCTGTTTTACCAAGTTTTAAATGATAGGCATCATATGCCATGGTTAAACCGCCGAGGTCGGCAATATTTTCACCCTGTGTCATGGCACCATTTACATGTAGCGTGTCTATTGCCACAAATGCATTAAACTGATCGATGATGCCGGCTTTGCGATTTGAAAATTCGTTAAAGTCTGCCGATGTCCACCACATTTTTAAATTGCCCTCAGCATCAAACTGAGCGCCCTGATCGTCAAAACCATGCGTAAGTTCATGGCCAATAATAGCGCCCATGGTACCAAAATTTGCAGCATCATCAGCCTCTGGATCAAAAAACGGCGGTTGTAAAATGGCTGCAGGAAAAGTAATTTCATTGGTGGTAGGATCGTAATAGGCATTAACCGTAGTGGGTGTCATTTGCCATTTATTTCGGTCTACAGGTTTTTTAAGTTCAGAAATATTATCAATTATCAAATAGCGGTTTAAACGTTTTATGTTATCCCAATAGCTTTCTGAAGCAAATTCTAAGCCCTTATAGGTTTTCCAAACTTCAGGATAGCCTACCTTACGAATTAACAAATCGAGTTTGCGCTGTGCCTGTATTTTGGTTTCGGCAGACATCCACGTCCGGCTATCAATTCGTTTACGGTACGCTGCAATTAAATAATCTATCATGGATTGTACCTTGTCTTTTGAGGACTTAGGAAAATATGCCATTACATATTTTTGAGCTACAAGTTCGCCCATTGTGCCATTCATAAGTTGGTAAACGCGTTGCCAACGGGGTTTCATTTGCTTGGCACCGCTTAACACACGGCCTCTAAAATCAAAGTGGATTTTAATAAACCGTTCGGATAAATAAGGCGCTGATTCCATTAATAGTTGTGCTTTAAGGTAAGATTTAAGAACATCTAAGGAAACCGATTGCCAAATTTGTTGCAGATTTTTAAAATAATTTATACTGTTTACAATAAGTGTATCAGTTTCAGATAAGGCAAAGGTTTTAAAATACGCCGTCCAGTTAAAACTCGAATGCCAAGATTTTAAATTTGAAACAGTTATAGGATTATATTGTTTTTCAATATCACGCATCTCCAGTCGCGTAAGCGCTTTATCGGTTAATTGGGTTTCAACAGCAATACAGTTTTGAGCATTTTGTAGGGCCATACTACTATCTAATCCAATGGCCATAAATAAAGATTTTAAATATGCGAGGTATGCAATACGAATATCATCAAATCGTTTTTCATGGTAATAATCGCGGTCACCCATTCCGTAACCGCCCTGATTTAAATATAAACTGTTGCGCTTACTCTGTTTTAAATTGGCTGAAACGCCCATACTAAACCAGGTACTAATTCCTGCGTAATCAAATTCGGATTTTAAATTTAGGACTTCGCTAATACCCGCACACATATCTATCGATTTAAGCAAACCTAAAATTGGATTTTGATCTAATCGATTGGCCAAAACACTATCCATTGCAATGCTGTAAAAGGAAGCAATACGTTTGGAGGTTTCATCTAAGCTCTTGCCATCCGATTGCTGAAGTGGGTCTAAGATTTTTTTTATGCGTTTAAGATTATCATCGTTAATAGAATTAAAACTGCCATAGCGGGCATCACTTTCAGGTAAAACAAATTGCCTTTGCCAGGTGCCATTACAGTAACCGTAAAAATCCTGTTGTGGGGATACTTTTAAATCCATATACTGTTTTTGAATGCCGGATTTTTGTGAAAATGCCTGCATGCAACATAAGGCCGTAAAAATAAAAACTAGTTGTTTTTTCATAGGTTAAAGGTAAATTAATTCGCACGTTTCGGTATATACTAAAATTCCTTTTGGCGCTATAAAACCAAATGAATGAAGTACATCCATATAGTCACGTAATTGTTCACGATGGTGCTCAAAACGTTCAGATCCGGTTTTAAAATCCATTACAAACCAATTTTTTCCATCTGTAACAATGCGGTCCGGGCGGCGTATACGATCATCCGCTCCCATTATATCTCGTTCGTTTAAAACCCGGAACGGCTTGGAATAGTAGTGTGCAAAATCAGGGTTTTTAAAAAGTGCTGTTAATTGTTGCAAGGCCTGTGTTGCAAATGGCGATTGGGCTAACGAGCCATTTTGCAATTGAGCCGCAAGGCTCGTAAAATCTGATACGTAGTGTAGGTTTTTTAATATATGATGTAAAAATACACCATATTCCACACGGTATTCAACAGTGTTGCCCGCGGATGTTTTTATTTCAGGTAACGGTAAGTTTGGCTTAAAAATATCAAGCGTTATGGGAACAGCGGCTCCGGCATGATATGCAGAGGTAACAATTCAGGTTTTCCAAAGCTATAGCAGGCTTGTCCATGCAATCCAGAATGTTTAATGAATGTGCCAATCCAATGCGAAATTAAATCTTTTCGTTCACTACTGGTATCTGATGATTTTAGAGGGTATTGCGCTTGTATATACAAACGGTGCTGCGCGCGTGTACATGCCACGTATAATAAGTTGGCTTGGTCAAGCAATTGCATATCAGCAGCTGTTTCTGAAGCCTGTTGAATTTCTGTAATCGGCGATTCAGGTTGAACATATACATAGGCTACCGGCGGGATTGTTGCACGGTTTGTAAACGATACCCAAATTTGTTCATTACGTATTATTTTCCAGTTGCAATAGGCTAAATGTACCACTGGAAATTCCAATCCTTTGCTTTTATGAATGGTCATTAATGTAACGGCATCACTATGTTCGGGGGTTTTAATACTGGCTTTATTTTCTACAGTATGCCAATAATTCAGTACATCATCAAGAGTATTTCCAAATTCAACCAATGCCTGTTGCACTAAATCTAAAAAAAACCGCATGTAAATGGCGCTGCCTGTTCCAAGCTGTAATTCACGTATTAATACCAGGCAAAGGTCGTAGGGGTTAAGCGCCTCAAGTTCATCAGGATTAAACAAAATTCCCAGCTGGCTCAGCAGGGTTTCAGGTTTATGCTTTGAAATTTTAAAGTTAAGTTCTAATTGCTGGGCTTGTTTATTATTTAACTTAAGAATTTCAATGCCATGCTGCACAACAGCCATGCCTTCAATAAGCCGGGTTCTGTCATTGATATAATGCAGTGCAGACACCAGTGTTTTGATATAGGGATGTTCATTTAGTAAAAGCGATTCTGATGAAATTACGGGGATGTGATGCCGCATTAAAAAAACAGCAAGTGCACTTGCCGAAGAATTAGAGCGGCATAATACGGCTTGGTTACCATATGAAAACCCATCTTTTAAGGCATTTAGTAATATTATTAAGCAGGGTATTTTCCTGTACTTCTACAAGCTGTTCAGTTGAAACACCTTCGTGATGAATTTGAATGTAACCCTGATACTTAAAAGATTTATCGGCAGGCGGATACTGTGTACACGATTTGTAAATGGGTTTTTGAGATTGGGGTAAACAGTGCGCCGACACGAAATTAAACAACGAGGAATTAAATGAAATAAGTTCAGGACTGCTGCGCCAATTAAATGTTAATGGTTGTTCTATAAATTGATTTTTAAATACCTGTTGGGTGTCGGGTTTAGGATGGTAAGTTTCAGTTTTAAGTGTGGGCAATTGTATAAATTGTTTTACATCCGCATTTCGCCAACGGTAAATGCTTTGTTTGCCGTCACCCACGATATATGAAGAAGCGCCCTGTGCCAGGCCATTTTCAATTAAAGGAATAAAATTTTGCCATTGTAGAGTGCTGGTATCCTGAAACTCATCAATTAAAAAATGGGAGTAGCGGTTACCCATACGTTCAAATATAAATTCAGCTCGTTCTTCCCGAGCAATATCTTGTATTTTAGTATTTAGTTCACTTATAAATACGCGTTGTTCTTCTTTTTTTCGCAATTCGCAAAGCGTTTCAATTTCTTTTAACAGTCGTAAAAAATAAATTTGATTACGCATTTTAAAACAGAGTTCATAGGTTTCAAAATGTGCTTCTGCAAATTTTAAAAGTTCGCTGATTTTTACCTGAATTGCACTATTGTGCGCAGCAGATTTACTCTCACTTAACCAAATGCCACTGCGTATACATTTTTCAAAATGTGTATTTTCAAAAAATTCCGGCCTACAGGTTTGTTGTTTTTTAATTTTTTGCAAAACGGCCCAAAACCCTCTGGATTTTCCGATGCACATGGCTGCTGTTATTCCATGTGAAGATGCATATTGAAACACGGCATCCGCACGCTTTACAACTTCTGTTTGGTAGTAAAAAATAGATTTAACAATGGACTCATGCTGTGCTTTTAACTCAGAATCTTTAAATTGCCTAATAATTTCTATATAGGGTCGGGCCCGTTCCTGTTCTAATAATTCGGTAAATGACCAAAGTAAAAATTGTGGATCCCAATGTCCGGCATCATGTATTCGTGAACGTGCAAAATCGGAAACAACACCGGTTACTGTTGCATTTTTTCCAAACAAATCCATAAGTTCACCAATAATGCGGTTATAAAAACCTTTAACATCAAGTTCTATGGTAAAGGGTCCGGGTAATTCTAATTCTTGGTGAAATGCACGAACTAATTTGTGCGTAAAACTATCAAGTGTGCTTACAGAAAATTGACTGTATTGATGTAAAATGAATTGGTGTACCCGAATGCATCGTTGTTGCAATTCAGAAGTTGAAATACCCAATGTCGTTGTAATACTAGATGTTAATTTAGCTACACTGGGATTTTCATTATGAATATCTTGTAGCGTTTGTAAAATTCTAAATTTAAGCTCTGCTGCGGCTTTATTTGTAAAGGTTACAGCAAGTATGCGCTTAAAACCATGTTTAAGTTGCTGGGGATCGCTTACGGCAATTGTTATAAAGTGTTCACATAAAGTATATGTTTTTCCACTACCTGCACTGGCTGTTATAACATGAAAAGCTTTCATGAATCATTTGAACACGCCACGAGTTAGTTTTCGGATTCTTCAGCGGCATCTTGCTTAACAGGCTTTGCAGTTGGCTTTGGTGCATTTGGATCAACAAAATCAAAACCAATTACTTTAAACGTGGTGCGGCGGTTTTCGCCGTGCATTTGTTCTTGCTGGGCTTTGTCTTTTACCGCTTTAATTTGGGCATCGGTGTAAATGGGCATGGTTTCACCATATCCTTTGGCAATTATACGTTCCGCATTTATACCTTTTTCATTTACCAAGTAATTAACACAAGATTCAGCCCGGGCCTGCGATAATTTTAAGTTTTTATCATCGTTATCACGGCTGTCGGTATGTGCACTTAATTCTATCCTAACAGAAGGATTGTCTTTTAATAAGTTAAATAAATAATTTAGAGAATCTTTTGATTCAGGATAAAGATCCGCTTTTCCTAATGCATAGCGAATTTGTGGCATGCGTAAATCCGGAACCACAGGTTTAACTTTAAAAAGCTCTTCAAAAGTTTTGTTTTCGGTAATACCTATGGTTGTTAACAGTTTAACTTCATTATTAGCCAAATAGCCGTCTTTTTGAAAGCTTTCAGATTTTGACTCTTTTCCGGTTTCGGTACTTAATGAATAAGTGATTTTTTCACGAAGTTTAAATTCAAATTCACCTTTGATGCCGGTAATAGATTCATAAATATTACCATCGCTGCCTATAAGCTTTACCTTGACGCCCTGAACGGGTTCATCCTTGCCTTTACCAACACTATTACCTTCTGATTTAACCTGCCCTTTTAATTTTAATGCTATGGGAGGTAAGCTGAACATCCAAATGTCATCATCACCTTTTCCGCCTTCACGATTACTACTGAAATATCCTTTATTAACTGAACCGTCAAATAAAAGCCCAAAATCATCTCCTGCCGAGTTCATAGGGGATTTTAAATTTTCAGGATCTCGTGAAGCCTTACCGTCGGGGCCCAATTCTACATAAAACAAATCTAATCCACCTAAGCCCGGATGTTGATCCGAAGAAAAGTACAGGCGTTTACCATCGGGAGACAGGGTAGGATAACGTTCATTGCCCTTTGAATTAATTTTAGAACCTAAATTAGTTGGTTGTCCCCAGCTGTTGGCCTTTTCATTAAATGCACAACTCCAAATGTCGGTGCCGCCCTGTCCGCCTTTCATGCGTGAGCAATAATAAAGTGTTTTGCCGTCGGCAGTTAAAAAGGGTCTCCAAAATTTACAGTATCTATACTAAATGGTAAACGC
>RFNG01000095.1 GCA_009927275.1 Sphingobacteriia bacterium
TGATGCCATCTCATTTGTTATGGGGTATTAATCCGAATTTCTCCGGGCTATTCCCCTGTTAGAGGCAGATTGTATACGTGTTACGCACCCGTGCGCCGGTCGCCGGCAAGTATTGCTACTCCCGCTGCCCCTCGACTTGCATGTATTAAGCCTGCCGCTAGCGTTCATCCTGAGCCAGGATCAAACTCTCCATTGTAAAAAAAGTTTGTCCTCTTAAGATCTTGATAACCCGTCTCCAGATTATCCGCTTATCGCTCATCATCTTAAGGAACGAATATTGTCTGTAAGGCAACATTCTCTCTTAAGGGCTAGCATGGATAATTACATCTCTGTAACTATCCCGTTTGTGTGTTCGTTCGTGATTCCGGTAACACCTTTGGTATTACCGTGAGTCTCTTACTACTTTTTTGTCTATCAATCTTTCAATGAACGTCTTTATCAACTCAATGCCTATTCATCTTCGGCACCTTATTATAAACATCATTTCAATTTTACACCCACATCAACACCTCTCGCTTCTTTTACGTGGGGGCGCAAAATTACATACCTTTTATACCAAAAACAAATTTTTTTAAAAATAAATTCAAAATTAGATTGTATGTAAAGATTTAAAGAGGCAAAAAGAACTTAACTTTGATGTTTAAACATGGAATATTATACCCAACTCAAGCCACTGGTAATACCTGAATATGGCCGAACCATTCATAATATGATTGCGTTTTGTTGTACCATTGAAAACCGGGAAGAGCGTTTGCAATGCGCTATGGCCATAGTACAGGTTATGGCGCAGCTAAATCCACCCTTACGGGATGTGGAAAATTTTCAACAAAAACTTTGGGATCACATGATTATTATGTCCGATTATAAACTTGATGTAGATGGACCATACCCAAAACCACTAGCGGATGCATTTCAGCTAAAACCTGAAAAGCCCCGGTATCCTAAAGGTAAAATTCGCTATAAGCATTATGGAAAAACAATTGAAGATATAATTGAAAAAGCCATTGCTTACAACGAAGGAGATGAAAAGCAGGAATTGGCTCGGCAAATTGCAAACCATTTAAAAAAATCATACTTAAACTGGAATAAAGACAGCATACACGACGAAGTTATTTTTAAAAATTTATTAGAAATTTCAAAAGGAAAATTAAAATTAGATGAAAGCACGCCTTTAAGTTCACATCAGGAATTACGAGGAACCACTTCACCTTCAAAAAAATTCTATAAAAATCATAAGTACCGAAATAAATTTAAAAATCGTAAATTTTAATACATGGCTGTATTTGAAGTTCATGGCGGACGCCGCATGAAAGGTGACATTATTCCTCAAGGTGCCAAAAACGAAGCGTTACAGGTAATATGCGCTGTATTACTAACACCAGAGCCTGTTCAAATAAGTAATATTCCGGAAATTGTTGATGTATTAAAATTAATTGAATTGCTCAAAGAGCTTGGCGTTGATGTTAAACCCTTAGGGCCCGGCGCATATGAATTTACTGCTTCATCTATTAGAATTGATTATTTGGTATCTCCCGAATTTAAAAAAAAGGGGGGCAGTTTACGGGGCAGCATGATGATTGTGGGACCATTACTTGCACGTTTTGGTAAAGCATACATGCCCAAGCCGGGTGGCGATAAAATAGGCCGAAGAAGAGTGGACACACATTTTTTTGGATTTGAGCAGTTGGGTGCAAAATTTCATTACAATAAAAATGAAGAATTATTTGAGGTACATGCTGAAAAACTCATAGGCAACGATATGCTTTTAGATGAAGCTTCGGTAACGGGAACTGCCAATATCGTAATGGCTGCAGTGTTAGCGGAGGGTACCACTTCTATTTACAATGCGGCTTGTGAGCCTTACCTTCAACAATTATGCAAAATGCTTAATTGCATGGGGGCCGAAATAAAGGGTATTGGTTCTAATTTACTTCATATTAAAGGTGTTGGCAGGCTACGCGGAACTTCGCACAAAATATTACCCGACATGATTGAAATTGGTTCATTTATTGGCATGGCAGCTGTAACCCAGTCGGAAATAACAATTAAAAATGTAGCCTATAAAGAACTGGGTATAATTCCCCAAACCTTTAAACGTATGGGAATACAAATGGAGCTGCGAGGTGATGATTTGTATATTCCTGCCATGGAACATTATGAGATTGATACTTTTTTAGACGGCTCTATTTTAACTGTAAGCGATGCTATTTGGCCTGGGTTTACACCAGATTTAATTAGTATTGCATTAATTACTGCCGTGCAAGCCCGAGGCAATGTATTAATTCATCAAAAAATGTTTGAAAGCCGATTGTTTTTTGTAGATAAGCTAATTGATATGGGTGCACAAATTATTTTATGTGATCCGCACCGAGCCACCGTTATGGGGTTAGATCGCAAGGTGCAATTAAAAGCCATTCATATGGCAAGTCCAGATATAAGAGCCGGGGTGGCATTATTAATTGCGGCATTAAGCGCTCAAGGCACCAGTATAATATATAATATCAATCAAATTGATCGTGGCTACCAGCACATCGATACACGATTAAATGCAATTGGTGCAGAAATAATTAGAAAATGAACATAAAATCGATTTTACTATTGTTTTGTATTGGGGGAGCCGGGTTTATTTGCGCGCAACAAGTGGGTTTACAACTTGGAAACCAAGCACCTGAAATTAATTTGCAAGATTTAAAAGGAAATAGCATAACCTTACAACAGTATCGTGGAAAAATAGTGCTCATTGACTTTTGGGCCAGTTGGTGTGCCCCATGCAGAAAAGCAAATAAAAAATTAGTACCCCTCTATCGCGAATACCATTCTAAATTATTTGGAGCTGCTAATGGATTTGAAATTTATTCTGTATCCCTTGATCACAAAAAAGAATCATGGACGTTTGCTATATCGGATGATGATATGTATTGGCCTGCACATGTATCGGATTTAAAAGGCTGGGATAACGAAGCTGCTCAACGATATCATATTGATGCTATACCTTACAACATATTAATTAATGAAAAGGGGATTATTATTGCCAAAAATTTATCTGAAATGGAACTTATGTTAAAATTGAAAGATTTATCAGAACAGTCCACAAACTGACATTTTTTCGCAAATTAAACTTTGGCTGTTTATTTGCTTAATCCATAGTACAATATATTACCCTATGAACGAAACAGAATCAAAACCTAATAATTCTAACGAAAATTCAGAACCTGCAGCGCAGATTAATGTTAACACTGAAACTCCAGATTCAAATATAAAAACACCTGAAACTGACTATGTGGCATTAAATAAGGAACTTAATGACAAATTTTTAAGGTTATATTCTGATTTTGAAAACTTTAGAAAACGGAGTTTAAAAGAACGTGCCGAACTAATAAAAACGGCATCTGAAGATCTTATTAAAGCCATAATACCTGTTCTTGATGATTTAGAGCGGGCTATTAAAGCCAATCAGCAAAGTACCGATACCGAATCCATAAAAGCTGGATTTACACTCATACATCATAAATTGTCTCAAACTCTTAAAAGTAAAGGCTTAGAATCATTTGAGTGTGCGGGTCAAATATTTAATTCCGATACCATGGAGGCCATTACGCATATTCCTGCTGAAAATTCTGATCAAAACGGAAAAGTAGTTGATGAAATTGAAAAAGGTTATAAACTGGGTGAAAAGGTTATACGTTTTGCTAAAGTTGTAGTTGCCCAATAAATACAGTATGTCTAAACGCGATTATTACGAAATTTTAGGTGTAAGCCGAAATGCCGGTGATGAAGAAATAAAAAAGGCATACCGTAAACTTGCCATTAAATACCATCCCGACAAAAACCCGGACGACAAAGCCGCTGAAGAAAAATTTAAAGAAGCTGCCGAAGCCTACGAGGTGTTAAGTAATTCTGAAAAACGGCAGCGTTATGATCAATTTGGTCATGCCGGAATGGGTGGAGCCTCAGGCGGTTTTGGCGGAGGCATGAATATGGATGATATATTTAGTCAGTTTGGTGATATTTTTGGTGGTGCCTTTGGTGGATTTGGAGGCACTAGTCGTGGGGGCAGAAGGGTGCAAAAAGGTAGTACATTGCGTGTAAAAGTTAAACTTAATTTAAAGGAAATTGCTAACGGTGCAGAAAAGAAAATAAAGGTTACCAAACAGGTTGCATGTAATACTTGTAATGGCTCTGGAGCCAAAGGCAACGATTGGGAAAATTGTAAAACATGCAAGGGCACCGGCAGTATTGTTAGGGTTCAACAAACCTTTTTAGGAGCCATGCAAACCCAAACTACATGTACAAGTTGCCAAGGTGAAGGCCGCGTTGTTAAAAATAAATGTTCAAGCTGCAGCGGCGAAGGCATCGTGCGCGGAGAAGATGTTATTAGCATACAAATACCAGCTGGTGTTGGTGAAGGTATGCAGTTAAGCATGAGTGGAAAAGGTAATGCTGCACCGCGCGGTGGTGTTAACGGCGATTTATTAATTCTTATTGAAGAAGAAGAACACCCTGAATTAAAGCGCGAAAATCAACATGTTTTATTTCAGCTTCAAGTATCATTTCCTCATTTAGCCTTAGGGACATCTGTTGAAGTGCCCACTATTGATGGTAAGGTTAAAATTAAAATTGATGCCGGCACACAAAGCGGTAAAGTTTTACGCCTTAAAGGAAAAGGCCTACCGGATGTAAACGGTTATGGCAAAGGCGATCAGCTTATTGAGATTATGGCCTATACCCCCACCCAGCTTTCCTCCGATGAACGAACAATGTTTGAAAAAATGGCAACGTCAGACCATTTTACCCCGCAAAGTGGAAAACGGGAAAAAGGTTTTTTTGATAGGATAAAAGATTATTTCGATTGAGGCGTATTTGAAATAAATTCTAAACTTAAACTGTTTACACAGTAGCGTATACCTGTTTCGGTAGGTCCGTCATCAAACACATGACCCAAGTGGCCTCCACATTTTGAGCAACAAATTTCTGTACGTATCATTCCGTGTGAGCGGTCTGTGGTTTTTAAAATATTAGTACCATTACCCAATTCGCTGTCAAAACTAGGCCAGCCGCAATGGCTCTCAAACTTTTGTGTATGATCAAATAATGGATTTTTACATGCCGCGCAAATATATTTTCCAGATTGAAAATGTAAATTATAAGTCCCGCTGTAAGGTGGTTCAGTGCCTTTTTGACGTAACACATGATAACGCTCAGGTCCTAATTCTTGTAACCATTCTTTTTCAGTTTTTTGAATCATATAAGTTTGTGAATAACCATTAATACGAATTGATAAATTAAAATACAAATGCAAAATCTTTTTAAAGACATATATTTTAAACAGAATTAAATTGATATTGTTTTAAAAATCACATAAACCAATTTTTATTAACATGCTTTTTTATTTAGATTTTGTAGCGCTTTCTAAGCAAATCCAGAATATTTTTACCCACTCATTTAAATTTTATTATTAGATCCATACCTTGATGCGGTTATCATCTTGCAGGCTAAACATATTGGGTTTTTTAACCAGCAGTTAAAAGAACACTAGGCTCCTACAGCTGGCTAAGGTTTATTTTACAATACAAAATAATTGCATTTAGATATTTGCGCGAGGGATTCGCAGTACCCGAAGGGGAACCATCCGCAGGATGTTCTGTAGCGCAGCGAAATCCGTAGAAGCCCGGCCTGAAGGGACGCGCCAAAATTATATTCTTCAAGATATTTTTTATTTGGGCCTTCCCGCTGTGCGGTCGCCGTCTTTCGGGCTTCACAGGTTCGGTTTTTTAACCTGCGGTTAAAAGAACGCT
>RFNG01000108.1 GCA_009927275.1 Sphingobacteriia bacterium
ATTTTGAAACATATAATTTAAATTAAAATCTACTTTATAAACATATTGCTAATGCTTTATTTTACAAACACTTAGCATTTTAATAAAAATTTGTTTTTTAAGTTTGAAACATTAAATTTGTGAGTTATAACTTAAAAACTGTCCAATGAAAAAACTAATTACAACTGTATTTTTAGCCTCTGCATTTTCTGGCTTAGTTAATGCGCAGGCTACATCCATTGTTAAGGCCCCCTTAAGCAATGGTGCCTCAACTCAATTACGTGCTCCCAATGGTAACACCTCTATGGCATCACTAAAAGGCTGTTTTATTATTCCGGCATCTGAATTATCTGGTTTAGCCTTAACCAATAGTGTCATTACACAATTTGGTTTTGATTTAATTTCGGGTGTTTCTCCTGCCTCAACAGGCGCATTTACATTGTATCTACAAAATACAACAGATGCTACCTATTTAAAGGGTACTTCATTTGCAACCGCCTTAACGGGTATGACCAATCATTACGCAGGTAATTTTGTAATTCCTGCAGCTACAAACACCAATATCACATTGACGTTGGCTACCAATTTTAATTATACCGGAGGTGGTATATATGTGGCGTATCAGTATACAGCAGCAGCAGCAGCACTTAGTGCAAATTTTGCAGCTACATACGATGCCAATAATGCATTAACAATTGGCGGTGCAACATCCTCTGCATCTACAACACCTGCTCCTGATGCTATTGCAAATACAGCGTTTCGTCCGGTATTTAGATTTTCTGCTGCTAACACAGCTAGTAACGAAATTGCTGTTGAGCGTTTATTTGCAGACGGTACTATTGCAAAGCTTGCAAATGCTACGCAGGTAGTTTCTGCCCAAATTCGCAATTCTAGTAATATTCAAAAATCGAATATTGCTGTTGCTTTAGGTGTAACCGGTGCCAATACCTTTGCTGATACCAAAACCATTTCTGCTTTAGCTGCTGGTGCGTCTACAGTAATTTCATTCAATGCATTTCCGTCTACAACAAGTGGTTTAAATAATATGACGGTTTCTACATTACCTGATCAAAACAATACAAACAATGCAGCCACTTGGGCGCAAAGTGTAACCTGTAACAATGTTGCAATACCGCCACCTGTTGCTGCAGGTGCTTTTACGTCTTCAGCCTATGGAGCTGGTTCCAATGCTGCCGGTGTAATTTATGCATTTAACTATACATCTTCAGCTAATGCGTCCAGCTTAACGAGTGTAAGCTGTGTAATACCTTCTTTTGCAAATGCTGCCAATTCCGGAAAACAATTATATCCGGTATTATGTGATGCCAGTGGTATGGTACTCGCCTCGGGTAATACATTAACCATTGGTGCCACAGATATGGACGTATACAAAACTTTAACCTTTCAGGTACCACCTTCATTAACCCCTTCCACACCCTATTATTTTGGAATAGCAATCCCTGCTAATCAATATTTTCCAATTGGTAATGCGGCAACAAATGGTGTAGTAGCGGGATTTGTTCAAATTCCAATTGCGGGTGGAACACCAACAGTATTTACAGCCGGTGGATACCTTTCTTTAGGAGCTTCTTTAGGTTTCAGCGCTACAGCTATAACAGCCTCAGCTACTAAAACTCGTGTTTGTAAGGGTGAATCTACAACCATCAATGCGGTTGGCCCTGCAGGTATGACTTATACTTGGAATACTGCAACGAATCCTAATATTGGTACAACTGCAAGTTTAGCTGTTACTCCTACCGTATCCGGAACCAGTGGTGTAGTTAATTACACGGTTAATGGTACAGATGGCGCCTCGGGTTGTAAAGCTACGTCAGCAGTAGTTACAATTAGTGTTGCAGCTTGTACATCAATTGCAGATAACACCGGTTTTGGAACTACAGTTAAGGTATTTCCTGCACCTGCTAATAACGGTCAACTTACCATTTCGGGTTTAGCCGGCTCTACGTATATTACCTTAAGTAATATTTTAGGTCAGGTAGTTTCTCAAACTTTAAGTGATAAAATGGAAGAAACGTTAGATGTTTCTAAATTAAGTTCAGGTCAGTATATGGTAACCGTATCTGATGGTGCAAATCAATCAAGAAGCTTTAAAGTATTGATTCAGAATTAATTAACAGTATCCTGTTGATCAAAAAAGCCGCCTTTGGGCGGCTTTTTTGTTTTATAAATTAAATTTGTTATATTCGTTAAAACATCTCTACTATGAAAAACATAGCTTGCCTTTTTTTGATTGTTTACACTCATATTTCAGTTTTTGCACAATTGCAATTGCACACTAATGCCGTTCATCCAAATAAAAATTTTGATTTGGCAAGCTATAATTCGCAGGATGCAGTTACAGGTGCAACAGATACCCTTGAGTATTTTTTTAATAAGCATTATTTTAGAAATCCTACAGCAGCTAATGCCAATTTAAATTTTTTATCACTAAACCAACCCTACAACGGTACCATAAGCATTACCCACTGTGGGGGTATTTTTTTAAATACCAATACCATAACCGTACATGGCTTGGAGGGTATTGTAATAAAAAATGCAACTGCACCTACGCCCAGTGTTCCGGTGCGCCTGTATTTATGTGCCTTAAACGGTGCCAATATGCCCATATTGCCGGCATTAGATTCGGTTCAAACATCCGTTTCATCTACAACTATTGGTGTTTGGGTTGGAGGTAATTTTACAAATCCTATTACGGTTACCGGTAATTTTGCAGTATTATACCGTAATGTATCAACAAATCCTAATGATACCATTCGGTTGTTTTTAAATAATGCCTGCACACCAAGTTCAACATTTACGCCAGCCCGCAAATTTGGTGAAGGCTTTGGACGTATGCGGTATATGGGTAATTTTATTTCTAACACAAATACCTTTGGAACGGGAACCGATTTGGAGTTTATTGTTGCTCCCCGGGTATCGTTTTCTTATACTGCAGGAATTGCTGCTACTACAAATACAGCTTGCACCAATAGTAATGCTGTATTTATGAACACATCCAGTACAACAGCATTGCTTCAAAACCGTCAGTTTAACTTTAACAAATTTGCAGCGTATTGGCCTCCTTTTAATAATTTAATACCCAGTACCGATTCTATATACAAATGGACTTTTACAGGTTCTAGTACGGGTACTCTATTTACCACCAATGCATTGGCCTCATTTAACGTGCCCGGAATTCAAACAGCGTCATTAACTGTAAAATATCGCAAAAGTGCCAGCAATGCGGCATTTAACAGTACCTATACCGATATTGCAACGGCAAGCATTTCCATTTCAAATTTAAACTCACCTACATTAAGTATTAATGGTGCTGGGGTTATTTGTTCGGGTGGTAGCGCCACTTTAACAGCTTCAGGAAATATCACGTATACGTGGACTAATCCCATATCCAATGCTGCTTCAATTGTTGTGTCACCCACGGCTACAACAGTATACACCGTATTAGGAGTTAATGGGGGTTGTACTGGAAGTCAAACAGCAACGGTTACCGTATCGCAGCCGTCACAACTAAGTGTAAGTGGCCCATCAGCGGTATGTTTGGGTGCTATATTTAACATGTCGGCATCGGGTGCAAATTCTTATACATGGAGTAATGGGGCCAATACGGCCAGTACTTCTGCGAGTTCTTCTATTGCCGGAGTTCAAAGCTTTTCATGTATAGGCGCCAATGCACCTTGTCCCGTTTCAAATGCCGTGTTAAATATTATGGTAAATCCGCTTCCCAACGTTACACTTTCATATCCCAGTGCATCTTTATGTACAAAATCAACAGGGGGTGGCACACTTCAATTAAATGGCACGCCGGCAGGGGGTATTTACACGGGAGCAAATGTGGTAAATGGTGTTTTTTCACCAAATACATCCGGTACTTTTATCAGTAGTTATTCGTATACCGATCAAGTTACAGGTTGTGCAAAAACAGTAACAGCTTCGGTAACTGTGGTAAATTGTACCGGGCTTGAAGAAACAGAGCATAATACCTTTAACATTATTCCAAATCCAAGTTTAAATGGACAGGTAATATTAAAAAATCTGTCAATTGGTGGCAGAGTTGAAATCTGGTCTATTTATGGGCAGCGAATTTTAATTCAAGGCGTTGAACAATCCGAACTTAAAATTAATTTATCAGAGTATCCGGAAGGCACCTATATAGCCTTGTATTATACTCCAAATGGAGTAAAACACACAAAATGGATAACGCGCTAACATGTTACATTGAAAATTAGACAATTTAAAATTGAATACGCAGTTGTATTATTTTTTCTTTGCAGATTAATTGGAATAACCAATCCGCCATTAGAGCTAAGTCATAATTGGCGTCAAGTTACGGGTTTAATGGTAGCTCGTAATTTTTATGAAAACGAATGCAATGTATTTAAACCTTGCACGGATGAAACACAGGGTAAATCCGGTATCATAGGAATGGAATTTCCGGCATTAAATGCTTTACATTATTTAGTGGCTAAAATATGTTCTTATCAACACTGGTATGGACGAATTATCAACCTATTCATCTCATCTTTGGGTTTACTGTTTTTTTATAAACTCATAGTTATTTCGGGTTTTACAGAGCAACATGCACGTTATGCATTTTTCTTTTTAGCTGTATCTATTTGGTTTTCATTTTCAAGAAAAATGATGCCCGATACGTTTTGTGTGTCATTAATGTTAATTGCAATTTTTATGATTTTTAAATATATACACACAAACAATGTCTATTATATTTTAGCCTTTATAGCACTCAGTACGCTTGCTGCATTATCCAAAATTCCTGCTGCTATGTATTTAATACTTGTACTACCTATTTGTATTGCCCATAGTTGTACCGGCAATCAACGGCTATTACTTATGTTTTCAATGGCTATACCCTTAGCTGCTGTTGGTTTTTGGTATTTTTATTGGAATCCCAAATTAGCTTTAGAATACGGTAACTGGTATAATTCCGGTAGATCATTGCAAACAGGTTTTACAGAACTTACATCGCATCTAAATCAAGCAGCACAACGCTTTTACTTTGATGCATTTAGTGGTTATGCAGGTTTTTTAATGTGCATAACAGGTATTATACTAATGGTATATAAAAGATTTCGTAAAGCCCTTATTACGGTTATACTTCTTGCTAGTATATTTTTAGTTTACATTTTAAAATCGGGATATTTTTTTTATCATCACAATTATTACATCATTCCATTTGTGCCTGTGTTGGCATTCATAGCAGCATATGCATTAACATGTATAACCTCAAAACGCATAGTTGTAACGTGTATTATAATTATTTGTATTGAAGGTATTTTAAATCAGCAACACGATTTTTTTATTAAACCGGGAGAGTATTACAAATTACAAGCCGAATCGGTAATGAATTCCGTTTCTATTCAGTCGGACAAAATAGCAGTTTTAGGCTCCGAAAATCCACAGGTATTGTATTTTTCGCATCGCAAGGGCTGGGTTTGTACTGAAAACCATATTTTAGATAAGGCCTATTGGCGCAATTTATATCGTAATCAATGCAAATTTATATTGGTAAATATGCATGAAGTTTCTTCCCAACATATTTCGCAATTACCATTTAAAACCTGTTATAAAAATTTAGATTTTACAGTATTACAGTGCGATTCGCTATAGAGTTCATAGGCGAAATAACTATTAAATGCATTTTAAATTTGTAATTTTACAAAGTGAAATTTTTAATATCGGTAATATGTATTTTAATACTTCTGTCTTGCGACGGGTATAATAAAATATTACGCAGCACCGACTATGAATTTAAACTAACAAAGGCGCACGAATACTTTGAGCAACATATGTTTATGCGTGCTGCACAATTGTATGAAGAATTAGTTCCTGTTTTTAAGGGAACTGATAAAGCGGAATTATTGTATTACCGCTATGCCTGGAGTGAGTTTAATATTGGGGACTATTTGTTAAGTCAGTTTCATTTTAAAAATTACACACGTCAGTTTCCAAATGGTTTATACGTTGAAACCAGTTTGTATATGAATGCATATTGTTATTATTTAAATTCTCCGCATTATAAACTAGATCAAACGTATACCGAAAATGCTTTAGCAGAACTTCAAAATTTTATTGACCAGTTTCCGGAAAGTCATAAATTGGATACATGTAACCTCTTAATGGACAAATTGCATGAAAAATTAGAACGCAAAGAGTTTGAAACTATTAAACAATACATGCAGCTTGCAGATTGGAAAGCGGCTATAATGGCTTCTGAGCAGTTTTACAAGTCGTATCCCACCAGTAACCGTACCGAAGAGTTAATGCTGTATCATTTGGATGCGCAATTTCAATTAGCACGCAACAGTGTAAGTTCTAAAATGGCTGATAGGCTTCAATTGGTTCAGGATCAATATGTTAAATTTGTTTCACTATTTCCTGAAAGTTCGTATATTAGCCGCGCTGAATCAATATCAAAAAATGCTTTGGCTTTAAAGGAAAAACTAATTCACTATGGATTTTAAAAAAACAACCGCAGACAATTCTACTGTAACACGTGATATTCGTCAGTTTGATGCTCCAACTGGTAACATATATGAATCGGTAGTTATTATTAGCAAACGTGCTAACCAGGTAAACTCACAAATTAAAGAAGAACTAAGTGCTAAACTTCAGGAGTTTAACACCCACAACGATAATCTGGAAGAGGTTTTTGAAAATCGTGAGCAGATAGAAATTTCAAAGCATTATGAAAAACTTCCAAAATCCACATTAATTGCGGTGCAAGAATTTTTGGACGATTCAATTTATTTTAGAACAGCTGCTGAAGAAGCTTCAAATTAATCTATTTTAATAAGGCTTTTGCGCCATGCTAAAGCACAAACGTATACTTATCGGCATTTCCGGTGGTATAGCTGCATATAAAGTTCCTTTTTTAGTGCGCCTTTTGGTAAAAGCCGGTGCCGAAGTACGTGTTATGATGACACCCAAGGCACATGAATTTGTAAGTGCTGAAGTAATGGCGGTGTTTACAAATCATCCCGTAATTTCTGAATTTTATACTCAAAATGGCATGTGGAACAATCATGTACATTGGGCCGAATGGGCTGAATTGATAGTAATTGTACCGGCAACATTAAATACCATGGGTGCACTTGCTCAAGGTTCGTGCACACGGTTTTTAGATGCTGTATATTTTTCATCCAAATGCCCGGTAATACTTTGTCCGGCAATGGATTTAGAGATGTATCAATCGCAGGCTTTACAATTACATGTACAGCAATTAAAAACGCGTTCTAATTTGATTGTTATTGAGCCCGAATCAGGTCTTTTGGCCAGTGGACTGGAAGGACAGGGTCGATTACCCGAACCGGATATTATTTTTAAACATATTAAAGATTATATAGCGCAACAATTACCCTTATATACCAAAAAAGTTTTAATAAGCGCCGGACCTACACATGAATATATAGATCCTGTTCGTTTTATTGGTAATGCAAGTTCGGGGCGTATGGGTATAGCCTTAGCCGAAGTCTTTTCAACTTTAGGTGCACACGTGCAATTGGTTTTGGGGCCAACAACCCTCACTACATCCTATACATCCATTGATATATGCAGGGTAATATCAGCAGAGGATATGCTGGTGGCCATGCAGCAACGTTTTAAAGATCAAGATTTGGTTATTGCAGCGGCTGCAGTGGCCGACTATAGACCTAAAATTAAACACCATCATAAACTTAAAAAAAACACAGACCTAAGTTTAGAATTAATTGCTAATCCCGACATCCTTAAAACCCTTTCGGCGCTTAAATCACAACAGTGTTTAGTTGGATTTGCCCTTGAAACACAACATTTACAGGAACATGCGCTGCAAAAACTAAAGTCTAAAGGGTTAGATTATATAATTGCCAATTGGGCTTCTGAGGCTATAGGAACCACACGTTCACGCGCATGGATTATCAATAAACACAATAACACGACTGAAATTTCGTTTGCTAAAAAAGATGAACTGGCCCGTCAAATTGCTCAATTTTTTATAACCGTATTAAAATGAAACAAGTATTTACGATATTATTTGTTTTACGGTTTTTTAGCTTGTGGTCTCAAGAACTCAATTGTCAAATTGAAATAAACTATACCCAAATTCAAGGTTCAGCCAATAAACAGATTTTTGATCAGATGCAAAAATCAATTTTTGAATTTATGAATTCAACCCGTTGGACAAATGAAACCTATTTACCTCAGGAACGTATCGAATGCTCAATACTCATTATCATCAGTAAAGTGCTGGCTACCGATGAATATCAAGCAAGTATTCAAGTGTCATCACGCAGACCGGTATATAAAAGTGGCTATTATACGCCCGTGCTAAATGTTGAGGATGAAAATTTTCAATTTAAATTTCAACAATTTTCACAGCTTGAATTTAATATCAACACGTTTCAAAATAATTTAACAGCTGTATTAGCCTATTATGCTTATGTGATATTAGCCAGCGATTCGGATTCTTTTGCATCCATGGGCGGTACAGGGTATTGGCAAAAGGCACAGCAAATTGTTAACAATGCACAAATGGCCTCAGAACGTGGTTGGCAAAGTAATGAAGCGGGTCAAAAAAACCGGTATTGGTTGTGTGAAAATGCACTGCAACCTGTTTTTAAAGGCTTGCGTGAATGTTTATTTAACTATTGTTATACCGGTTTAGATCATATGCACCAGGATGTTGAAGCGTCGCGCACATCTATTACCAATGCTTTAGAACAATTGCAGGGGGTATATGCAGCACGCCCGGCATCGTATGCGATGTTGGTATTTTTTAACGCCAAACGCGATGAAATTGTAAACCTGTACAAAGGTGCCGGTGCCGAGGAAAAATCTAAAATTTTAGAGTTGTTAATGCGCATAGATCCCACGGGGGCTACTAAGTATTTAAAAATTCAAGGCTAACAAATTGATTATTAGTTATTTAATTATTTTTATAAATACTAAAAAAATTGTAAATTTGCATCCCTAAATTATAACACTATGGCAGTAAAAATCAGACTACAAAGGCATGGTAAAAAAAATGCCGCTTTTTTTCATGTGGTCGTGGCGGATGGTCGTGCACCACGCGATGGAAAATTCATTGAAAAAATCGGGGTGTATAATCCCCAAACAAACCCGGCAACAATAGATATTGACGCTGATGCAGCGCTACAATGGTTGTTAAAAGGCGCTCAACCTACAGATACCTGCAGGGCTATTTTATCTTATAAAGGCGTTATGTTTAAACGTCATTTAGCCGAGGGTGTTCGTAAAGGTGCTGTTACAGAAGAGCAGGCTCAACAGCGCTTTGATCAATGGATGGCACAAAAGGAGTCTAAAATTTCAGGTAAACGGGATAGCTTAAAAGCTGAACGTAAATCGCAATACGAAGCTCGTATGAAGGCTGAAACAGCTGTGAAAGAAGCTAAGGCTGCTCAAATTGCTGCAAAAGCAACAGCTTCGGTTTCAAACGTTGAAAATTCAGATGAGCCTGCGGCACAGGCTTCGGAAACCGCTGAATAACTATTTAATTACATCATTTAAAAACCGCCTTAAGGCGGTTTTTTTTTGCTTTCATTTTTGAATACAATACATGGTAGTTGTTTTAGTTATATTGTGTAAATTGGTTTTATGTATAGGATTTTAGCAGATAGCGGTTCCACCAAAACCATGTGGTCTATTTGGAATGGAACAACATGGTTGGATTTTACCACAAAAGGGTTTAATCCCTATTTTCAATCCACATCTGAAATTATAACGCAATTACAAACAGACGTTTTACCACATTTAAATAATATTGACGTAACTAAAACGGAGTTACAGTATTACGGGGCCGGTTGTTCTGCAAAGGTTCAAATACAAAAAATGGAATCTTTGTTTGCTGAAGTATTAAAAATTAAAACACTTTGCATACAACACGATTTACTTGGTGCAGCAAGAGCATTATGCCAAAAACAACCAGGTATTGCATGTATATTAGGCACTGGTAGTAATAGTGGATTTTACAATGGTACAGATATTATCGAAAATATTCCTTCAGTAGGATACCTGTGGGGCGATCAGGGAAGTGGTGCACAGATGGGAAAGTGGTTAATTCAAGATTATTTTGATCAAAAATTACCATACGCGTTAAAACTTAATTTTGAAGCGGAAGGCTATAATCGAGAAGAAATTTTAAATCAGGTATACAGCACTACGTTACCCAGTCGTTATTTAGCCAGTTTTAGTCATTTTATAGCCCGAAACCGAGCTCATGAATACATACAGGCACTTGTTTTACGATGTTTTGAAAGTTTTTTTAAATATCAAGTATCCCAATATTCAAATGCCAAACATTTGCCTATACATGCTGTAGGCTCTATAGCATTTCATTTTGATATTGAGTTTAAAGCTGCAGCCCAACAGGCTGGATTTACAATGGGTACTGTGTTACAGGCACCCATGCAGGGGCTAAAGCTATATCACGCTGAATAAGACGTAACAACCTGATGTAAAGCTATAAGCGGCTTTAAAAACGCTTCTAAATCATACACTGATAATTGTGAAGCGGCGTCACAAAGGGCTTTGGCAGGTTCTGGATGTGTTTCAATAAAAATACCGTCAACACCACTGGCAACGCCGGCTCTGCTTAAAACAGGCAGATATTCGCGCATACCGCCTTTAGCATCGGCACTGGGTATTCCGTATTTACGTACACAATGGGTAATGTCAAATACCACAGGAAACCCTAAGGCTTGTAATTGGTAAAAACTACGCGGATCAACAATTAAGTCATTATAACCAAAAGTATAGCCACGTTCGGTTAATATTACTTTAGAATTTCCAGCGTCGATACACTTTTGTAGGGGATGTTTCATGTTTTCGGGAGCAAGAAACTGACCGTGTTTTATATTAATTACAGCATTTGTTTTGGCGGCTGCAACTATTAAACTGCTTTGCATACATAAATAGGCTGGAATTTGAATTACATCACAAACTTCGGCTGTAGGTGCAGCTTGATGTGCTTCGTGTATATCGGTAAGTAAAGGAAATCCAAATTGGGATTTAATTTCAGATAACATTTTAAGACCTTCGTCTAATCCAGGTCCGTCATAATATGATAAACTGCTGCGATTATCTTTTTTAAAACTGGATTTAAAAATAATGGGTATTTTCAGTTTTTCAGAAACAGATTTTAACGTTTCTGCCGTTTTCATCATAATATCTCGGCTTTCTATAACACAGGGGCCGCTGATTAAAAATAAAGTATCAGAACCGCAGGTTACAGAACCAACAGCAATGGTTTTTTTAGTGGTGTTCATCATCTATTATGGTATTAGGTGTTATGTGTTCTTTAATTGGTTTTATGCGGTTTTGAAGTGAAATTAAAATACACGGTAACAAAATTAAATTAGCTAATAAAGCCATAACTAAAGTAATAGAAACTAATATACCTAAAGCCGATGTACCGCCAAAACTTGAAAATCCAAATACAATAAATCCAAAAAACAAAATAATGGTTGTAAAAACCATGCTTTGACCTGTTTCGTAAATACTCACGCGAATTGCTTCATGAAATTTAAGACCACGTTTAATTTCATTTCGAAATCGTGTTAAAAAATATACGGTTCCGTCACTGGAAATTCCAAAGGCTATACTGAAAATTAAAATGGTAGAGGGTTTAAATGCAATATCGGCAAAACCCATTATGCCTGCAGTTATTAAAAGGGGCAATAAGCATGGTAGCTTTGATAATACAATAATGCTTAGGGATCTAAATAAAAGTAATCCAACGAGTGCAATTAAAATAATCTCAATAATTAAACTTTCAATTAAATTTTGCTGTAAATACGATTGACTTTTTAAAAATACCCGGCTGTGGCCAGTTAAAACGGTTGTATAGGTGTTTAATGGAAAAATGGAATCGATACGGGGTTTAATTTCGTTTAAAAGGGCATTAAATTTTAATGATCCAATATCTGCTATTTGAAAGCTTACGCGCGTTTGTGATTGTTGGGCATTTAAATAGGGTTTTAACCACGGGTTGGGCGTTTCGGTTTGGCTATTTCGCTCATATAAATCTTTTAAATCTTCAACGGCTGGAAGCGAATAAAATTTGGAGTCGCCGCGATCCATTTGATGTGCTAATTTAATGCCGGAAACCAACGATAAGGGTTCAGAAAACTGCGGGTATTGATGCATCATTCGTTCTAATCGTTTTATTTTGTATAAAACACGTGCATTATTTTTAAAAATACCATTTGAGTCTTGAGTTTTAATAATACATTCAAACGGTAAAACCCCTGCAAAATAGTTTTCAAAAAATCGCATATCGGTATAGGCAATATCGTTTTTAGGAAAATCATCTATTACATATCCATTTAAGCTGATGTAGTTCATGCCCCAAAACCCCAAAATACTTATGCATATAGTTAGGATGTAAATGGTTTTTCGCTTATGAAAAACGAATGTTTCTATACGGTTTAAAAACAGTGTTATCCATTTCCATTCGGTGGTTTTTTTGGTTTTTTCAAAGGGTTCATTAATATAATGTAATACCAAAGGCATGGTAATGAGCGTAATTAAAAACGTTAGCATGACACCCATGCTGGCGGTAATGCCAAACTCTTGTAAAATGGCACTATTGGTATAATATAATACAGCAAAACCAATAGCCGTTGTTACATTAGCAATAAGTAAGGTTAAGGCCATACTGCTAACCATTACTTCGATAGCTTTATTTCGGTTTTGATTTTCAACAAGTGCTTTTCGATACCGGTTAATAAAAAATATACAGTTGGGAATTCCAATAACCATAATTAAAGGTGCCAATAATGAGGTTAAAACAGTTATTTTGTAGCCAAGCGCATACATTAAAGCCATGGTCCATACCACACCAATACCAACGGTTAAAAGTGATATTGCCACCATTTTAAAGTTTCTGAAAAAGAGCCATAGTATACCAATGGAAACCAATGCGCTAATAAGTATAAACAACATCATTTCATGACGTATTTTTTTCATGATATGCGTTCGTAAATAGGGCATACCCGAATAATGCAGTGGTGTATGGTATTTGTTTTCGTAGTGTTTGCAGGGCATTAAAATGCTATCAATAAGTGCTAAGCGATTTGCAGAATTAAGCGTTTTAGAATCAAATGTTACACCGATAAGCATCACATGATGTTCAGGATCCCAAAGCTTATGCTTATAAATGGGCCAGTTTAATAATTCAGCTTTAAGTTTTTGAATTTCAGATAACGATGCTACAGGGGATTCCATAAATGGCTCTGTTTCAATTTTTAAGGTTGAATCGTTGCGATGCCCTTTTAAAGCTGTTAAAACTGAAACAGCATTTTGTATACCGTTTAAAGATTTAAGTTTTTGCGTAAGTAGAAACCAGTCGTTTATTTTATTAGCAGTAAAGAATGTAGAATCTTTAACCCCAATAACCATTAAAACGCCATCTTCTCCAAAAGTGCTTTTAAAATCGCTGTAAACTTTATAATCAGGATCGTCTGCAGGTAAAATTTTAGCAAATTCATACGACATTTCAATGTTACTTACCCAATAGCTTGCCCCCAGCGTAATACTAATTATAAAAATCCAAAACAGTAGTTTAAATTGGCTTAAGCATTGTGTTAAATACTTCCAAATCATAGCTTAAAGATACATAGACTTTTAAGTTGAAAAAGGGTTTAAACAGAGTATTTAGGCTTCATAATAATCTAATAGTATTCCATCTAATGGATGCATTCGTAGCTCGCGCGATTCGTTTTCAAAATTTAAAATGATACCATCTGATAAATAAAGATTTATATCGTCGGGATCTTTGGATAAACCAATACTTAAAAGCGATTTGTTTAGAACCGATTGCCATAATTGGGTTTTGTCAGCCCGGGCCTTAAATAATCGGATGCGCGGATCAGGACTTTGTAATCCGGTAATATGTTCATCAACCGAAGTACACGAATAGAGTCCGGTTCCGGACGAATCGGTAGCAATAATTAACTGCTTTGTGTTTTCAAATGTTATAACAAGGGCATCAATAATTTCTATTGTTTGTTGCGGATCTATTTGATTTTGCCAAATGATGCAATCAATATGTTGTACCTTGTTGTTATAAAAAGCATAGAATGTAGTTAAATCGGTTTTGGTCCAGTGTTTTTTTATATTCATAAGCTTAGAGCACGTTTACCAAATTCAATGACTTCAACATTTAAAAGCTGTGCATCTTTAATAGCAAATTGAACAGCAGTACGGATACGGTGAAAGCCCTCTTTACCACAGGCGCCAGGATTAATAAACCACCTCGAATAGGGTAGATTTTGAGCAATTTGACACATATGCGAATGGCCACACACCAATATGTCTGTTGGGTTTTGATTAAGAAATGCTTTAACCGATTGGGGATGTTTATGTGCTTTACCTGCAATATGCACCATGCAAACATGTAAGGATTCGCATTTAAAGTATAAGGTTTCAGAAAATAAGGTTCGTAAATTTATAGTATCAATATTGCCCCAAACCATACGAAGGGTTTTATTGTTACACCAGCTTAAAAAAGGACCTAAATCACCAATATCTCCGGCATGCCAAATTTCGTCTGCTGCCTCTATATAGGGGATTAACGCTTTATCCCAGTATCCGTGTGTGTCTGAAAGGGCCAGAATCCGTCTCACGATTCGGGAACAGCAATAGAAAAAAATTGTAAGAGATGTTGCAATTCAAGAGGGCTGGTAAATGCAATAGAAAGCTTTCCTTTACCTTTTAAATTACGATAAAAGCTAACCCGATTTCCAAATGTAGATTGCAGCTGTTTTATAATAATTTTATCTTCTATGGCTAAATGTTTGCGTTTGTTTTTAGAGGGTAGGGCAGATACTTGTTTTTCAGAACGTGCCAGTTGTTCCATTTGACGCACAGATAAATCTTGTTCAAGTACCAAAGCAAATAGTGCCAGTTTACGGTCTTCAGGTTCAATGTTAACAAGGGCTTTTGCATGCCCCATACTTAATTCTCCCGTTCGTAAACCTTTTTGTATAGGTATGGGTAATTTTAATAAACGTAAATAGTTTGTAATGGTACTGCGTTGTTTTGAAACACGTTCACTAAGCGCCTCATGTGTTAGTTTGCATTCATCCATTAGGCGTTTGTATGACAGTGCAATTTCAATGGGATCAAGATTTTCACGTTGAATATTTTCAAGCAGTGCCATTTCAAGCATGGCCTGGTCATCAGCAATACGAATATAGGCGGGAATTTCCTGAAGACCTGCTTTAAGTGCTGCGCGTAAGCGACGCTCTCCGGAAATAAGTTGATAATGATCAAATCCAATTTTACGTACCGTAATAGGTTGAATTATTCCAAATTGCAAAATGCTATCAGAAAGTTCCTCAAGAGCATCTTCATCAAATTCAGTTCGGGGTTGAAAGGGATTGGTTTGTATATGTTGAATTTTAATACTGGAAATTGTACCAGCACCCGGTGTGGGCGGTGAAGATGTTATATCGGTTTCAGTAGAATTTAACAAAGCACCCAATCCGCGGCCAAGCGATTGTTTTTTAGCATTACTCATATACCATTTTCATTTAGTTCCTCAGGAGGTTCAGGTTTAGATTTTCCACGCGTAGTAAATTTTGTTAATCCGTTTCGTTGCAGCAGTTCTCTGGCCAAATTTAAATAATTGGTAGATCCTTTACCTGAGGCATCGTGCATGATGATGGTTTTCCAAAACTGGGAGCTTCGGCTAATTTTGTTAGCCGCTGAATGATGGTATCAAATACCATATCCTGAAAATGCATTTTAACTTCCTCTACAACTTGATTGGCAAGTCTGAGCCTGCCATCAAACATAGTAAGTAAAACACCTTCAATATCTAATTGGGTGTTTAAATGGGTTTGTACAAATTTTACGGTTTGCAGTAATTGTCCCATTCCCTCAAGTGCAAAATATTCGCACTGAACAGGAATTAAAACACTATCTGCCGCACACAAACTGTTTATTACAATCAGTCCCAAGGATGGACAGCAATCCATTATTATAAAATCATATTCATCTTTTAATGGCTGCAACACCCGCTTCATCATTTGTTCGCGTTGATTTAAATTAACCAATTCTATTTCAAGTCCGGCTAAATCAGCGTTTGTTGGTAATACATCCAAATGTGGCGTATCTGTTTTTAAAATGTAAGGCTTTGCATTACTTTGTTGAATGGTACATTCGTATAATCCTCCTTTAATGGTACGGGGATCAACACCAACGCCTGAAGTGGCATTACCTTGGGGATCGGCGTCAATTAACAACGTTTTGTATTCTAATACAGCTAAGCATGCTGCTAAATTTATTGCTGTAGTTGTTTTTCCTACACCACCTTTTTGATTTGCAATTGTAATTATTTTTCCCATGTTAAAATTCTAGTGTTGAACCTATTGCAGGTAGATGTAATGTTTTGCCGGCGGCTTTAAATTTAAGTTGTGCGGCTTCTGTTGAAATTTGAATGGGCGAAAACGTATTATAATGCATGCCTATAATGGTATTACAGTTTATAAAATCGGAGGCAATTAAAGCATTATCAACACCCATCGTAAAATGATCACCAATTGGTAGTAGGGCAACATCAATTTTACGGTATTCGCCAATTAATTTCATATCGTAGGTTAGGGCGGTATCACCGGCAAAATAAAAATTACCAAATTTACTTTCAACGATAAATCCCATTGGATTGCCCCCGTATGTGCCGTCAGGTAGGCTACTGCTGTGCACTGCGTTAACGCATTTAACAGAATATTCTGGTTGTACCCATTTTCCACCAATGTTCATTGCAATGGTAGATGTTATACCCTGTTTGTTTAACCAATGGCAAATCTCGTAATTGCTTAACACAGGCGCTTGGGTTTGCCGGGCTAATTCTGGACCGTCAGCGATATGATCGTGATGTCCATGAGATATTAAAATCAAATCGGTTTGCAATCCGCCAAAATCAATATCTTTAGCTAAAGGATTGGGTTTGATGAAAGGGTCAAACAATAAGGTTTTTGAGCCTAGACCAATTAAAAAACAAGAATGTCCAAGATATTTTACGGTCATACGTTGATATCATGTAAAAATATAAATAAATATAGGTTTGTGAGAGATGTAGTTTTGAACAATACCAGTGCATCAAACGTTTATATGTTAATAACATGACATCCCTTTTAATCATCAGCGCCACAAACCGTAACAACAGTAAAACTTTGGAGTTTTCAAAATTAGTGTATCAGCAGGTTTTGAATTTGGGATTGCAAGCCGATCTTTTAGATTTACATGCTGATTTGCCTGAAGCTATTTTAGGTTCTGACGTATATAATCAAAAACAGTTAAAATTTAATGCGCTGGCGGAAACTAAAATTGTACCCAGTACTCATATTTATGTTATAAGTCCAGAATACAATGGAAGTTTTCCAGGAATATTTAAATATTGTATAGATATATGGAATCCGCAAATTTGGAATCAAAAACATATAGCATTGGCAGGTATTTCCGAAGGCAGAGCCGGAAATTTAAGAGGAATGGATCATCTTACAGACCTCTTTCATCATTTAAAGGCACATGTGTATTTTAATAAATTACCGGTATCAGGTATTAAACAAGTATTACATCCAGAGCATCCACAGCACCAAAATCTAGTGGATTTAGTAAACCAACAGTTATCTGGTTTTTTAAAAAGTTAGTACACAGATTTTAACCAAGTTGCATCCGCTGTTACCCAAGGTAGCATAGTCCCATCCATGCCAAATGAATTGGTGTCAAATAAATAAAAATGTTTTAATTCTGAATACGGAATGTGTTTAGGGAGGCTGTCTGCATGAAAAATTTTAAAGCTATTATTGCGTTTTAAAAGTACATGCTTGCGGTTGAGCCATTCGCATTGTAATTCCGTTTCAAGCATTTTAATAAATCGAAACAAGACATCGGTGCTGCAACCCGAGCTTGAAGAGTCTGTTTGCAATTCAATACTTAATATACAGTTAAAATCTAATGTATGTGTTGCACGAACGGGTGTTCCATGACTTAACCATGTTGAAATAAAGGTATCTGCTAAACTGTTAAGAGTTTGGCATTCTGCCACGCTTAAGTGTTTGGATGCTGTAAAAACCCAACGGCGCATACTATTAAAAAGGAGGATTAATACCGGTATATAGTTGCGGGCTTAAAGACTTTAGTTCAGTTTTAAGGTCAGATGAAACATTAAGTGAATCAATAAATGCATGTAAGGTTTGTGCATTTACATGATTATGTGTTCGTGTAAGAGCCTTTAAGGCCTCATAGGGTTTGGGATATCCCTCGCGACGCAAAATGGTTTGTATGGCCTCCGCTAAAACACTCCAATGTGCATTTAAATCTGCTTCTAAGGCTTCAGGGTTTAGTAATAATTTTGAAAGTCCTTTTCGAATGCTATTCCATGCAATTATGCAATGCGCCATCGGTACGCCAATATTTCGTAAAACAGTGCTGTCGGTTAAATCACGCTGTAATCGCGAAACGGGTAATTTACCTGCCAGATGTTCAAACATGGCGTTTGCAATTCCTAAATTTCCTTCTGCATTTTCAAAATCAATTGGATTTACTTTATGGGGCATGGCTGATGAACCTACCTCACCGGGTTTTAGCACTTGTTTAAAATAATGGAGACTAATATACGCCCACATGTCTCTGCATAAATCTATTAAAATAGAATTTAAACGTTTTATTTGATCAAAATATGCAGCCAGATCATCATAGTGTTCAATTTGTGTGGTAAACTGCAAGCGTTCAAGGCCCAGCTGATCTGAAACAAACGAATTGGCAAATTCAATCCAATCGGTTTGGGGATAAGCTGCAACATGGGCATTAAAATTACCAGTGGCACCTCCAAATTTTGCAACAAACGGAATACCCTTTTTTCTTTCCATTTGCCGTTTTAGGCGTTCTACAAACACCATTAGCTCTTTACCTAAACGGGTGGGCGAGGCTGCTTGTCCGTGTGTTCGGGCTAACATTGGAATATCGTGCCATTGTTTAGCTAAGGTTAAAAGGTCTTCAATGAGCGTATGAAACAGGGGATCAATTTTTAGGTTGTTACATTCTTTAAGCGCCAGGGGGACAGCGGTATTGTTAATGTCCTGAGAAGTTAACCCAAAATGTATAAACTCGCACCAATCTTGCAATTGCAAATTTGTAAACTGTTGTTTAATATAGTATTCAACGGCTTTAACATCATGGTTTGTAGTAGATTCAATTGCCTTAATAGCAAGTGCATCGGTTTCACAAAAGTGGGTACTTAAAGCTGTAATCTGTTGTATTTGATCTGAACTTAAAGGTTTAAATCCTTTTAACCGAAGTGTATCTAGTGCTAAAAAATATGCAATTTCAACTTTGTAACGGTAACAAATTAAACCGTATTCTGAAAAATAATCAGAAAGTACTTGCGTTTGCAACTGGTATCTGCCATCAATTGGAGAAACAGCATGGAGGGAAAATACTTGCACGCTGCAAAGTTATAATTTTATAATTAATCCTTAGGATTTTGCCTTTTCATCTAAAAGGGCGTAATGCAGTACGTCAGTCATTTCATTAACATACGTAATCTTTAGGCCTTTAAGATAGGCTTTAGGTATTTCTAGTACATCGGCCTTATTTTCGGTACATAATAAAACTTCTTTAATCCCTGCCCGTTTGGCAGCTAATAATTTTTCTTTAATACCACCAACCGGTAATACTTGTCCACGTAATGTAATTTCACCCGTCATGGCTAAATGCTTGCGAACTTTACGTCGTGTAATGGCACTGGCTAATGCTGTTAACATGGCAACACCTGCGCTTGGTCCATCTTTTGGTGTAGCACCCTCAGGTACATGAACATGTAAATTTAGGGAATCAATTTCTGAAGCGCTGCTGTTAATAAGTTGCGCGTGAGATTTTAGATATTCAAGAGCTATGGTAGCACTTTCTTTCATTACCGTGCCTAAATTGCCTGTAAGTGATAATTTGCCTGTTTTAGCAGGCGCACAACTCACTTCTATAAAAAGTATGTCTCCACCCATTTGGGTCCATGCCAGTCCGGTAACAACGCCTGCAATGTGATTGCCCTGATATTGTGTTTTAGGATGGTATGCACCCAGTATTTCTTGTACCTGTTTAATTTGTAGCGCAGGCGCAGGTTTTTTTTGAGCCACAAACCAGGCTACCCGCCCGGCAAGTTTAGCAAGGGTTTTGTCAAGTTGACGAACGCCGCTTTCAAATGTATAATGACGTATTATAAATGTTAACACACGTTCCAAAATAACAAATTGTGATTTTTTTAATCCGTGTTCTGAACATATTTTAGGAAGTAAATGCTGTTTGGCTATTTGAATTTTTTCTTCTTCAGTGTAGCCGCTGATTTCAATAATTTCCATACGATCCCGTAAGGCCGGTTGTATAGTATTTAACTGGTTGCAAGTAGCAATAAATAAAATTTTACTTAAATCAAAATCAAGTTCAAGAAAATTATCGTAAAAAGAATGGTTTTGTTCAGGATCTAAAACTTCCAGAAGCGCTGAGGAAGGATCACCATGGTGATCGTGTCCAACTTTATCAATTTCATCCAGTACAAATACCGGATTGTTACGCTTTACTTTTTTTAAATTTTGAATGATACGACCTGGCATAGCGCCGATATAGGTTTTTCGATGACCCCTAATTTCACTTTCATCTTTTAAACCACCCAGGCTCATTCGTATATATTTTCGGTTAAGTGCTTTAGCTATACTTCTACCTAATGAGGTTTTGCCTACGCCGGGTGGACCATAAAGACAAAGAATGGGCGCCTTCATGTTATCTTTTAATTTTAAAACTGCAAGATGCTCAAGAATTCGCCGTTTTACTTTTTCAAGTCCAAAATGATCCTGATTTAATATTTTTTCAGCTTTTTTTAAATCAATTGTGGTGGGGTCATTTTCATTCCACGGCAGCTCCAGTAAAAGTTCAATATAATTGGTTTGAATACCATGTTCAGCTGCATGCGGATGCATACGTTGTAATTTAGATAATTGTTTTTCAAAGGTTTCGCGAACCGTATCAGACCATTTTTTGGATTTTGCTTTTTCTCTAAATTCGGTAATTTCTTGTTCAAAGTTATTTCCCCCCAATTCTTCTTGAATGGTTTTTATTTGTTGATTTAAAAAATATTCACGCTGTTGACGGTCTAAATCCATTTTGGTTTTATTTTGAATCTGATTTTTTAGTTCCAACATTTGGAGTTCTTTATTCAGATGCTCTAAAACCTGTAAACTGCGTTGTTTTAAATCGTTAATTTCTAGAAGTTGTTGCTTTTCAGCACTTCCGATATTCATATTTGAAGAAATAAAATTGACTAAAAAATTAGGACTGTCAATATTATTGATGGCAAAACTGGCCTCACTGGGTATATGAGGTGATAATTTTATAATTTGCAGTGAAGTTTCTTTGAGGTTTGATATGATGGCTTGAAATTCAGCATCTTGTTTATCGGGTTGTGTTTCGTCTAATGCAGAAATTTGAGCTTTAAAATAGGGTTCGGTTTGAATAAACTGATCAATTTGAAAACGTTTTTTACCTTGTATGATAACGGTTGTATTTCCATCGGGCAGGCGTAATGTTTTTAATATCGTAGCCAAGGTTCCTGTTTTATGCAAATCTGCTGCTTGCGGATCTTCAACAGTATCGTTTTTTTGAGTTGTAACACCAATTACTTTCTCTTGTCGGTTATGATCTTTAATAAGTTGTATGGAACGCTCTCGGCTTACCGTGATAGGTATAACTACACCAGGAAACAGTACGGCATTTCGAAGCGGTAATATTGGCAGTAATTCTGGCAGTTTTTCCTGCCGCATTTGATCTTCATCCTCAGCACTAAGTAGGGGAATAAAGTCGTTATCATCATCTGCTACCGGATTAAGGGCATAGGGAATAAAATCGTTTGACATAATGGTGTATTAAATATACACTGAAATAAGTATGCCAATGTAGGAATAAAGACGTAATGGCATAAAAAATAAATATTTTTATTATTCCACCCGGTATATGGAATATGCGCCCCGATGTTCTAAAAAAATATAATTACGGTGCCCTTGCAATAGTGATTCCGAACTACGTTTGCATATTATAAATCGGGGCTTTTGGATTGTTTTACTTTCTTCTATCCATATTTGATGAACCAATCCGGGATGTGTGGCAGGATCTAAATTTGATTTTTGTAATTTTTTTTCAATATCAGCAATTTCGTTTAAGCGCTGTGGTAAAATAAAATCCTGGTAGGATGCTTTGCCGTAAAATAATGGCGCATAGCTTTTAAAGTTATATGTTTCAATATATCCTTGCGATCCGTATGTTGTGCATAAATCAATTAAATCCGCTTGTGAGTATAATCCAATGGTTGGTATGTTAAAACACATAAACACATGAAAACATAAACTAAGTGCAATGCCAGATTTTAAAAGTTTAGTATGCTGGAGTGTGTTTATAAAATACCAGAATACAATCATACAAACTGCAACTGCAATGGCCGAAATCACAGATCCTATAGAAATAGGATTTATTTTATGAAGTAAATACCATTCAAAGCTGTAAGGTTTAAACCATTTTATTACAAGCGGCTGCCATAATGGAAAAAGTGAAATGCTCATTAAACCAATAGCTATACAAATACAAATAATTAAATACAAGGCATTCCAAAACCGCTTTGGTTTTGTTTGTATACGCATTAAGTTATCTGCCATTAAAAAACTAACTGGTATATAGGCAAGTGATGAATAGTGGATAATTTTGGTTTTTACAATTCCAAAAATAAAAAGTACAACACACGTTACAACCATCATTAAAAGTCGAATGTTATAAGTTGGAGTTTCACGAGGGGCTGTAGAAACTGATCTAAAAAGTAATAAAGATGCGGGAAAACAACCTAAAAGAATAACAAGCGGATGAAAGAGAAACGACCCGCCGTGTCCGGAGTCTTCTGTATTAAAAAGCCGTATTTGATAGTCTATAAAAGCTGATAATACATTTGCTTTGCCGGTAAGTAGAGCAGATAAAATCCAGCAAACGGGTACTGCCACACTCGAGAGTAGCAATATCCAAAAGGATTTTGAATAAAAATACCTAAACTCTTTTTTAATACTGTAAAATACGGCGATACTTAAATAAAATAATAAAAAGGCTACCGGACCTTTTGTTAATACGGCAGCTCCTAAAAAGAGTCCTGACATAAGTGTTTTTATAAAACTGTAAGGCTTTTCAATGGATAAAAACAATGCCAATAGAATAAACAAATTAAACCACGGATCAATAATTCCACTTTTAAAATACAACAGGGGTAAAGCGCATCCGAGTAAAATTGTTATCCAAGTAATACAAAATAATTTAGAATAATACCGTAAACTCCAAACAGCCATTAAGCCCAGTGTTATTCCTCCACATACGGCATTTGGAATGCGCGCGGCAAAGGCATTTACGCCAAATAGTTTCATACTGCAAGCTTCAATCCAAATAAAGAGTGGCGGTTTTTCCCAAAATGGCTTATAGTACAATTGCACATCCCAAAAATTTCCCGATTCTAACATTTCTCTGGAACATTCCGCAAAATTAATTTCATCCCAATCAAAAAGTGGATACGCACCTATAAACATTGCAAAATAGAATGTTCCTAGTAAAATAATTCCGGATACAAGTAAAGTGTTAGAATGCTTCATTATCACACTTTAGAATTCAAAAATCTTTGATTTTGAAATTTATCACTCATCAGGTGCCCGATACACGCATAAAAAGTGCCAATACAGCTACCTGCTATAACATCTTGGGTCCAATGCTGGCCAAGATATATTCTGCTAAATCCAACCATACAGGCGCTACCCACCAAACACCAGCGAAAAAAATTGTTTTGAACATGCAATGCAAGACAAATAAAAATTGCAAAGGCCTGCGTACTATGGCCACTGGGAAAACTGTTATGTATATGTAAATCTGAATTAGGAATAATTGCAAAATTATGAATGTCGTAATGGTTAAAAATAAATAATGGGCGATGGTGCATAGGAAATACAAAATTTTTTAAAACATGTGTTGTAAATGTAGCAGCTAGGGTTACCAATGTTAGTATTATGCCCAAGCGCCATGCTACAATTAAACATGTACATGTGGCAAATAATGCAAACCATCCATCCCCTAAATAGGTAAGTATTCCAAAAAAAGAATCCCAAAATCTATTTCCGGTAAAGGTATTTATACTCAGTTGAAGGCCGCAAAAAATTACATGTTTTTTACCTTCAATTTCAATATAATGCTTTGGAAACAAATAAAGTAAAAGTAGTCCCATGCTCCAACATGTGGCTAATACAAAATAAATTTCTAGAGCCTTTCGTGGCTTTATTCGCTGGATTTTGCCTGTTCCCATAATTCCTCTAAACGGCTTAATGAAGCTTCATGTAGTTTTTTGTGTTCCTTATGGAGCGTATCTTCCATGTATTCAATTCGTTTTTTAAATTTATTATTGGTAAAGGCTAAGGCGTCTTCAGGATTAATTCCCGTATGACGAGCAACATTGATTAGAGAAAACAATAAATCTCCAAATTCTTCGGTTTTTTGCTGTATCGTTCCGTGCTGCAATTCGTGTTTAAATTCTTCTAGCTCCTCAAATACTTTTAACCAAGCTTCTGATGTATTTGGCCAGTCAAATCCAACGGCAGAGGCTTTTTCTTGCATACGGTAAGCTTTTAGTAAACTGGGCATAGCCTTTGGAACACCTGACAAAAGTCCTTTTGGAGTGGATGCGGTTTCTTTTAGTTTTAAAGCTTCCCAATTGGCTTTTACGTCATCTGCATTAGCAACCTTTACATTACCGTAAATGTGCGGATGCCGCCGAATCAGTTTTTCACAAAGTCGAGAAATGACACTTGTTAAATTAAAATGATGGTCTTCATCAGCAATTTTACAATAAAAAATAATATGTAATAAGACATCACCAAGTTCGCCTTCTAAATCCTGGTGGTTTTTTTGCAAAATAGCTTCGCTTAATTCATAGACCTCCTCTAAGGTTAAATGCCTTAGACTTTGCATGGTTTGTACTTTGTCCCAAGGGCACTGCATTCTTAAATCGTCCATAATCTTTACCAGACGGTCTAATTCAGCATGCAGGGTTTTCACCTTATAAAGGTATTAAATAGGTAAACATAAAGTGAATTTGTATACGTATTTTTGTAGTCAGCATGTTTATACCAAAATGGTTTTTAATTATACCCTTTCTGGTTTATTATTTGCCAGCCCAAACAATGCTACATGATAGCATTCGTAAAGAGGTTACAAACAAACCCTGGCATGTAAAGTTTGGAATGCAAGAAGCCTTTATTTTAGCTCATAGAAAAACAATGGAGCATCTGGTATTAGGCTACCCAACGCAACTGGAATGTGCTGTTCAATACATAAACAGTTTGCACTTTTCAGATTCAAATTTTTTAAAACCTCCAGTATGGGGTGTATCCTTTACGTATACCGATTTAAAAAATCCTCAAATTTTAGGTAAGGCCTTTACCATTTCGCCATGCTTGGATTTTACTGTAAATAATAATGTACGTTTACCTTTTAACATACAGCTCGCCTTTGGGGCTGCCTACATTACCAAATACTGGACCTTAGATAATTTTAAAAATGATGCCATTGGAACACCTTTAAACGCTTACGTAAGATTTCGTTGCTATTGGCAATGTAAGCTTTTTAAACACCTAACCGTAGAGCCTGGATTTACATTTTCACACATGAGCAATGGTCGCTTTAAAAATCCAAACCTGGGAATTAATTTATTAGGCATACAAATGCTTGTAAAAAAAACAACTTCAACATTAGCACCTGTGCATAACAATAATAGAATGCACATAAGGTCTCGCATTTATTTGCAATGTATTGCATCTATGGGGGTAAATCAGGAAAAATTACTAGACTCCTTAAAAACGGTCGGACATGTGGGATTGTCGTGCCAATACCGACGTAAAAAAAACGCGTATGCAATAGGACTAGATGCCTTTTACGATCAACAGTATCAAGATATATTAAAAGCTGATGGTTTATTGCATAATCCTTTTAACTACTGGCGATCGGCCATCTTTTTAGGGTATACCTTTCATGCTGGTCCTATTTCTTTTCCTTTAGAAGTGGGGTATTACATATACCAACAATCAAAACCTGATGAACCCATTGTTAACCGTTTAGGTGTTCGGTATACATTTAAAAACAATCTTGTTGTTCATTGGGCTATACGCGCACATTATGCTGTAGCCTATAATTTTGAATACGGCATAGGGTATAGATTTTCTGATTTTAAAAAGCATTAAAATGAAATGTTATGTTTTATTTTTTTTAATTTTTATTTCCTGTACAAGAGACGCTCTAAATTCTTGTTTTATAGGTAACGGCAAGCTAAAAACCGAAACCCGAAAATTAAGCCCCTTTTCGATTATTCAAATCAATGGTAGAATGCGTATTACAGTATTATCCGATTCATTGAACTACATTGAATTACAGGCTGGTGAAAATGTAATACCCTATATAAAAACAAAAGTTGAAAATACCACATTGCATTTGGATTACCTGGCACGTTGCGCCGTAATTAAAGGTTATAAAGAAATCCCCGAGCTTAAAATACATGTAAAAGCATTAAACCAAATTCAACATTACGGATCGGAACCCTTGCAAATTGTATATTCAAAACCTAATGATACGCTAAGGGTATATTCGGAAGGTTCCGGTGATATTGAATTTAATGGATTAGTTTATCAATTACATCTTAGTATACATGGTTTTTTAAGTGCCCGACTATTTGGTTCATGTAAGCGATGCAATTTTTGGATGAGTGGTTCAGCGTACATCTATGCATCAACTTTTAACGTATCTGATTTTTTATTTGTTGATTCGTATGCGGTTGCGCATGCCTATTGCCTGGCTACTCCCACGCAATTTTTTTCTTGTAATTTACATGATTTGGGAAATATTTATTTATACGGTAAACCCAATACCATTCAAAACTATTCAAATTCAAATAATTCAGGAAAATTAATTTATTTGCCTTAATATCCATTTAAGGATTTAAACGCAGTGTCTTATTAATCATCTCATCTGATTTTAAAACAATAGCATAATAACATTGGTCGCTAATAAAATTCGACCTATATAGGCTTTACAAAGATTTAATAAATCAGCATTCCAATTAATTTTAATTTTTAAATAGGCACTTACATAAGATTTAAAAGTTTCATCAGGATAATAGGAACTCATAAATTCAGATTCTGATTTAAATTGTTTTGCAAATACAGTGATTTTATGTTGTGCATAAACAGAACATACAAATTGCAGATCTCTATGTGGAATAGAATTTTGAAATTTATTTCGGCTTGTGTCTAGCGGAATTTTTATATCGGGATTTATTCCCCCGCCGCCATAAACACGTTTGCCTTTTGGAGTAGTATATATAAATTTGGTTTTGTCGGATGTGTTAGTAGTATCAAATAATTCACCATTAGTATAACGATCAAGGGCATCCTGTTCATAAGCTGAATTTTTACCCGGCTCATAGGGGCGTTGAATACATCGACCGGTTGGAGTGTAATACCGCGCTACGGTTAAACGAATAACAGATCCGTCTTCAAGTTCAATTTGATCTTGCACAAGACCTTTACCAAAACTACGTCTTCCAATAATTGTACCCCGATCGTTATCTTGTATAGCTCCTGCTAAAATTTCACTGGCACTGGCGCTTTCTTGATCGATTAAAACATATAAGGGTAAAGTTTCATAACACCCACCTGAATTTGAAACACTTTGATTTTTATGTTGATGTGCACCCTCTGTATATACGATGGTTGCATCTTTAGGCAATAATTCATCTGCAATGGCCGTTGCTGCGTTTAAATAGCCGCCACCGTTTCCTCTTAAATCTACTATTAACGAGGTTAATCCCTTTTGTTTTAACTGATTAACTGCATTTTTAAATTCCGTATGCGTTTGGGCGCCAAAACGTTGTATTTTAATATACCCTGTATTAGGTTTCAAAGCAATTGCACACGAAATACTTGGAATTGGAATTTCTCCACGTGCAAGCATAAGCGTTTCTGTTTTAGCACTTTCTAACCGTTTTACTACAAGTTCTACGTTAGATGCCTCTGGTCCACGTAGTGCCTCAAAAACATGTTCTTCATTTATATTTTTACCGAATAATACTTGTTTTGGCTGACCTGTATTGCGTGCCTCTAAAATACAATCACCCGATTTAAGGCCTGCTCCTTCTGAAGGTCCATCGGGTATACATTTTAATATTCTAACCGTATCTCTGAAAATTATAAATTCAACACCTATGCCTTGAAAATTACCGTTTAAACCTTCATTAGCACGTGCTACCTCTGTAGCTTTGATATAACTACTATGGGGATCCAACTGCTCCAATAATGCGGATATTGCTTTTTGTTCAATTTCAGGTTTAGAAATGCGATCTACATACCGTTCTGAAATTAAAGCTATCAGTTGTGATAAATGTGTATTGGATGATCTTTGATCAGTTGTTTTAACACTGTATTGTCCTCCCATAAAACTTAAAGCTACAATTCCAAAAATCCATAGTATTCGGTAAGGTTGCGTTGTTAATAAGTGTGTTTTCATAGGCATCTGTAAATCTGTTATTTTTGATAAGTGATTAAACCGCTTGTAATACTAAGTAGTTTGCTTTGGATGTTGTCTTGCAATAAAACCAATACATCTACGCATCCTGTTCCATCTGTACCGGTTAATATTTTGGTGTATACCAATGATCCTTTATATTTTTCCTTGCAATCTATTGGTGGTTGGCAATACATCTCTGGTGGTGTGCAAGGTATTATTTTATACCGTAAGTCTGCCGAAGAATTTGTTGCCATAGAACGTGCTTCTACACAAGCACCTTCCGACTCAAAATATCGGGTTCATGTATTATCAGATAACTTTACGCTTCTCGATTCTGTGTCAAAGTCCACATGGAGTATACTAGATGGTCAAGTTACCAAAGGTCCCGCAACATGGGCACTCCGGTTATACGGAACCAGCTTTAACGGTCAATCGCTTCGAATAGTTAATTAAACCATTGTAGTGATTGAAGGAGTCTAATAACATCTTGTTTTAAAAAGTCTGTACTTCGTTTTAATGAGTCTGCATTAGGCCTGCAATTAAAATACAACGCGCCGCGAATAAAATGATTTGTACTGTCAGTAACATAAAATTGTAATGCGGATGCGCTATTTCCTTTTATTTCAAATAAAGTTCCAAATACACGGGCGCTATCCCTTATAATTTGAATATCTTCAATACCTGTTGATTTAACCTGATGATGATTTACCATGATATGTGCATCATCTATAAGTTTTTTTAATGTTACGGATGTAATGGGAATATAACTTAAATGTAAAGTGGCATTAAATTTTTTAAATTCAATATTTGGCCAACACGGATCTTTAACTCCAGATTTATACTGTCCATATACGGGTAATTCAAAATTAAATGGACAATGTTCGGGGCGTATTCGTGTATAATTTTTTTTGGGTAATGCAATTCTAAAATACCCCCTTGGTTTTGGCGCATAGTATTCGTCCTGCTCACACGCGACAAGGAAAATCGTTACACATAAAATTATTAAAAATGTATATTTCATAGGGCAAAATTCTTTAGCAGCAATTTTATAAAAAAATAAAGGGTGTTTTTTAATTAGTTAGCTAAATTAAACATTAAAAAATAATTTTCAAATACTTGATATACAATTAGTTAATATATTTATATAGATATCA
>RFNG01000106.1 GCA_009927275.1 Sphingobacteriia bacterium
CGGTGAATATTCACTGGTTAAAGCTGCACGAAGTATAATGCAAAGGGGACCTCATACCGTTATAATTAAAAAAGGTGAACACGGGCCTTGCTCTTTAATGCCAAAGAGGTATTTTTTGCACCTGCCCTACCCCTTGAAGATGTTTTTGATCCTACAGGTGCGGGCGATAGTTTTGCAGGTGGTTTTATTGGGTTTCTTGAGTCGCAGCAGCGATACGATTTTAATGCCATGAAACAGGCTCTTATTGCAGGCAGTGCACTGGCCAGTTTTACGGTTGAGGCTTTTGGAACACAACGCCTAAGTGCATTAAGCTCTGATGAACTTGAAACACGTATTAAGGCATTTTCAGATTTAGTACATTACAAGACCTTGTAATACTAAAACCACTATACTTACGTTTTAAAAATGGTGTACAAGGGTTTTGTAATACTTTTATGTAGCAGTTTTATTATGGGATGTAGTACCCATAAAAACACATTTGTACATCGTGGTTTTCATAATTTAACCAACCGGTTTAACGGGTATTATTATTCCTGTGAAAATATAAACGAGGGAATTTACAAAATAGAAAAAAATCATAAAGCCCTATATGATCAGCTTTTACCAGTTTTTATCTTTCCTAATAAGGATGATGCCAAAACCACGTTTCCTGAGTTTGATAAAGCCATTAAAAAATCATCTATTTGTATACAACGGCATACTATTAAAAATGAAAATGGTCAAGAAATACCTGAGGCCGGAAAATGGATAGATAATAACTGGATTAACATCGGTATTGCTCATTTTTACAAACACGAATTATTTTCTGCAATTGAAAATTTTGATTATGTAATACGAACCTATACCCAATCACAAGACAGGTATTGGGCCATGTACTGGATTTGCAGAGTGTATCATGAACTGGGCTCCACCGTTTCATCAGAACCCTATCTTAATCAGTTAAAATCGTCTCGTCATTTGCCCAAAGCACTTAAACACTGTTTGCCGGCATTAATTGCTGAATTTTATATTAAACGCAATCAACCCGAAGAAGCTGCTAAGTGTCTTCAAAATCACTTACAAAACCAAAAACGAGGTGCATCCGCAAAATCTAAAATGGAATTGGCACGCCTTGCATTTATTTGCGGGCAATTGTTTGAACAAATGGGTAATTTAAAAGCAGCTACCCGCCAGTTCGAATGGGCTTTAAAACTTAAACCCAATTTTGAACTTGAATTTTATGCAACAATTCGATTGTGCCGAATGCCGGCAGCATCTGACATCATATTGGCTAAAACCCGAAAAAAACTTTTAAAAATGATTAGTGAAAATAAAAACACGGAGTATGCAGATGTAATATACTATACGCTGGGGCTTTTAGAAGAACGATCACAGCATGATGTTGAAGCGGTATCGTGGTTTAAAAAATCAGTTCGGGTAAGTCAGCAAAATACCAATCAAAAAGGTTTGTCTTATATGAAACTAGGTGCGTATTATTATAAAAAACGAGATTACATGGTATCAGGATTTTATTACGACAGTACGGTGCAATTTTTATCTAAAACACATCCCGAATATATAGCAGCATCATTAGTAAAGAAAACACTTAAACAACTTATATTTCATACACAGCGCATTGAAACAACGGATAGTTTACAAAAATTAGCGCAATTACCAGAACCTGAACGTACCGCACAAATTACGCAGATACTACAAAAGCAACAAAAAGCAATTGAAGAACAGCGTAAAGCAGCCCTTGAACGAAACAAAACCCTTAATACCGGTTTTTCAAATACCAACGGTGGTAATACACCGTTTACAGCCAATGCAGGTACTTTTTATTTTTATAATCCTAATACTGTAGCTATTGGTATTGCAGAATTTTCAAAAAAATGGGGAAACCGACCCCTTGAACCGCAATGGCGCAGAAGCAATAAAACCATACAGCTTAAAGATGAGCTTGATACGCCTGTTGAAATACAAGACAATACCGAAAAACCATTTGATATAGAGGCTGCTGTAATGGCTGCATTAAAGCAATTGCCTTTAACTGACAGTTTAATGCAAGCCGGTAAATTAAACATCATTAAATCGTATTACGAATTAGGTTTAATTTACAAGGAAGAATTAAAAGATTACAACACCGCCAAAATTACCCTAGAAACGCTTAACAAACGATTTTCATCTCATATATATTTACCACAATCGTTGTTTTTACTTTATAATATATATAATGCCCTGGCTGATGAGGTAAATGCAAACCGTTGCAAAATGCAATTAACATCTGATTTTCCCGATTCGGAATATGCCAAACGATTACTTCATCCTGAATTATTTTTAGTACAGTCTGTATCCAATGCAGAACTCTTAAAAACCTACAATAACATTTATAATGAATTTAAATTGGGTAATTGCGAAAATGTTTTACGTAGCAGCGAAGCATTTAAAAAAGAATCAGGACCATTTATGGCAGCAGAATTACAATTTTTAAATATGCTTTGCAGCTGTAAAAACCAACCCAAAGATACCCTGGTAAACAAATTAAACCACATAATTAAAATGTATCCAAAAACAAAAGTGGCCGAAGAGTGTACAATAATAATTAACGGATTACAAAACTTTAAAACGTATGAAGCTATTAACCCCATTATACCAAAACCGGTTGTTTATTCGCCCGATTCAATGTATTTTTTTAAAGATACGGCACATTCTGTAATTATGTTGTTGCCTGATAAAGCCACTCAAATTTTACTTTTTAAGCAACGCTTAATGCAATTTAATTCCACATATTATTCAAATGCCACATTTTCTATTAGTACCATGCTGTTTAATTCTGAAAAGCAAGCGCTAGTAGTTCATGGATTTAATTCGGCAGACCAAAGCGTATCATATTATAAAAATATTAATTCGGAAACTACGTTATTTACCGAACCATTAAACAAACAAGTCATTGATATTTGGCCTATAGCAGATCATAACATTAAAGTATTTTATAAACGTAAAAGCATTAATCAATTGCAAGAACATTTTAATACACATTATTTACGCTTATAATGTATAAACCCGATTCCAGTTTTATTAAATACAGTAGCATGGCATTTCAAATGCTGCTTATAATTTTTATTTTTACCGGTACCGGAAAATATACTGCTTCCTATATTGGCATAACTGAAAAAACAGCAATGGCAATTGGAGCCTTTACAGGTACTTGTGTTTCTATAGTATACATTATTCGTCAATTAAAAACATAATGTGGATTATGGCTTATATTATTTTGCCGCTTGCTGGTTTGTGTTGTGCATTTTTGTATTGGCCAGTGTACGTAGGTCTGTTATGTTTATCTATACTAATGTTTTCGGCATTTAACCTAATAGATACCTATTTAATTACTAAACAAAAGCACCAGCAGCGGAGGATTCAAATTTTATTGTTTAGTATAAGTGTTCGATTTATGGCAGCATTATTTGGGATATTAAGCATTAAAAAACTTTTTAACACACATCAGACACAAGCTATGATAATTTTCAGTTTTGTGTTTGTGTATTATTGGCTGATATATGGAATTAAACGATTTAAAACCCTTTAAAATCTGATTTTAACGCTACGGCTGTTGGATTATTTTTAAGTTTCAATAAATCTGTAAGAACCCCTTCAAATAAAATATATCCGCCGCGTTTTCCGCCCTCCGGGCCCAAATCTATTATATAATCAGCAGCAGCAATAATGTCAGTATTGTGTTCAATAACAATTACAGTATTACCCGTTTCAATAAATCGATACAAAACAGTAAGTAATTGTCGAATATCTTCAAAATGTAAACCCGTGCTGGGTTCATCTAGTATGTATACGGTTTTTCCGGTGCTTTTTCGGGCTAATTCGGAAGCTAATTTTATTCGTTGAGCCTCTCCACCACTTAATGTTGTTGCCGGTTGACCTAATTTAACATAACCCAATCCAACAGCCACAAGTGCGTTAAGTTTGTTATAAATATGGGGCTGGGCTTCAAAAATATGCGCAGCTTCCGAAATGGTGGCATCTAATATATCCGCTATGGATTTACCTTTGTATTTAACCTGTAAGGTATCCTTTACATAACGCTTTCCGCGACAAACAGTGCAACCAACAAGTACATCGGGTAAAAATTTCATTTCAATTACATTAACGCCTGCTCCACCACAAGCTTCGCAACGTCCACCTTTTACATTAAATGAAAAACGTCCCGGATTAAATCCTAAAACTTTAGCCTCAGGTAATGCAGCAAACAAATTGCGAATGTCTGTAAAAACCCCGGTGTATGTAGCCGGGTTACTTCGAGGCGTGCGACCAATGGGTTTTTGATCTACATTAATTACTTTATCTACCCATTCTAGTCCTGAAACCGATTGATACATTTGGGGCTCATGTTCTGCATTATGACAATGTTGAGCTAAAATGGGATATAAAGTTTCATTAATTAAAGTGCTTTTTCCGCTACCGCTTAAACCTGTAACACCAATAAAACAGCCCAGCGGAAATGTAACATCAATATCTTTTAAATTATGTCCTCTACAACCCTTAAGGCGTATGGATTTGGACTTAGAAATTGAAGTTTTGGATGTTATATTGGCTACCTTTAAATGCTGATTTAAATATTGGGCCGTAAGGGATTGTGTACGCAATAAATCCTTAATTGAGCCGGAGCTGATAACATGTCCGCCATGAATACCGGCACCCGGTCCAATGTCAATTATATAATCGGATTCCAGCATCATTTCACGATCATGTTCAACAACCAAAACCGTATTACCGATATCGCGTAATTGTTTAAGCGATTGAATTAATTTTTTATTATCTCGGGGATGTAATCCAATACTGGGCTCATCCAAAATATACAAAACACCAACCAATTTAGATCCAATTTGAGACGCCAGGCGAATCCTTTGGGACTCGCCTCCACTTAAGGTTTGTGAGGATAAATGCAATTGTAAGTAATCTAATCCAACATCCATTAAAAATCCAATACGTTGTTCTAGTTCTTTAAATAATTCAGTGGCAACGGTTTTTGAAAATTTATCTAAAGCCGCTGGTGTGTTTTTAATCCATTGTTGCAATTCCTCAAAATCCATACAGCTTAATTCGTGGATGGACTTATGGTGTATTTTATATAACAGGGCCTCAGGCTTTAAGCGGCTTCCATTACAAGTTATACAACTACGTTGATGTTTTAAATGCGACCACATATCATCTTCTTCAGAATCATCAACAAGTATATCCCAATAGCTGAGTATACCTTTAAATGATTTAGAATTGCCATGCAATAGCTGCATTTTAAATGTATTACTAAACTGCTTAACGTTGCTCGACCAAGAAAAGCCTTCGGACTTTAAAAATAGATCCAATTCTGGAATAACTGCTTTTGGATATTTAGATTTTGAGTTAAAAAACACTAAGCCCCCGTCCTGAAGCGATTTGTTTTTATCAGGAAAAATTTTGTCAATATTCCAATCGGAAGTATAGCCTAACCCTTCACATGACGTGCAACAACCATATGGTGAATTAAATGAAAATACATTGGGGGACGGCGCATCATAACTTATGCCCGAATCTGCACACATCCAGTGTAAACTAAAATAGCGGCAAACGTTGGAATTATCTGGTAAAACAAGTATGGTACCGGTTCCCATTTTTAAAGCAGTATCAAGCGACTGAAAAACACGATTATAGTTGCGCGTTGTAACATCTAAACGATCTATAACAATTTCAATATCATGTACCTTATAACGGTCTAGTGTTAAACCAGCATTTAATTCTACAATTTGCCCATCGATGCGGGCTTTTAAAAACCCCTTTTTTCTGTAGCTTTCAAATAACTCACGGTAGTGTCCTTTTCTGGAGCGCACTACCGGTGCTAAAAGGGTTATGTATTGATTTTTATAGGTTTCGCACAATAAGTCTTTAATCTGTTGATTGGTATAGCGCTGCATTGGTTTACCCGTTACAGGTGAATCTGGAATTGCAATACGCGCATATAATAATCTTAAAAAATCATAGATTTCGGTAATGGTGCCTACCGTAGATCGTGGATTTGAAGAAACTGTTTTTTGTTCAATGGCAATAACCGGACTCAAACCACTAATTCGATCCACGTCCGGGCGTTTTAAGGCACCTAAAAAATTTCGTGCGTAGGCAGAAAATGTTTCTAGGTATCGGCGCTGTCCTTCAGCAAATATGGTGTCAAAAGCCAATGACGATTTTCCACTACCGCTTAACCCTGTTAACACTACAAGTTTATTACGAGGTACGGCAATGGTTATATTTTTTAAATTGTGTTCACGAGCGCCTTCAATATAAATACATTCAGAATCTGTTGTAATCATGGCTTAGGTAAAGATTGAGATGCTTTATAATCATATACCATTAAAACGGCAACAAAGGCCCAAAACGGGAAGGCTAATTTGTCGGTATCTAAAAAATTATTAAAAAACCCATGCACTATATATGTGATGCAACCTAAAAAAAACCCTAAAGATAATAGACGCTCGTCTTTATGCTGTAATTTATAGTGAATGCGAAATCCCATATTTATAATAATTAACATGCCAATGGCCATAATACTTAATCCTGGCCAACCTTGTTCGGCTAATGGACCCAAATATTCGCTGTGGGCATTTCCATTGTCACCAAAATTAGTACTGATTATTGTTAACTGATCGCTGCGCTGAAAAGGAGCATATTGAAACATGTAGGTGCCCGGCCCCCAGCCTAAAAAAGGTTTTTCATGCCACATACGTATGGCACAATTCCATCGGTTGATACGTTCACGGTTAGACGCATCAGTTGAAATATTAGAAACAGACTCCACATTATTAGAAAAGCCACCTTCAGCATCCGTATTGTTTTTACCTAGCAGTAAAAGTATTTCGGTTTGAAACATAAAAAAAACCAATACAGCTGCTAGTACTGTAAAAGCTATAGCACGAAATGAAATTTTAAGCCATAACAGAAATGCTGTTACAGAAGCCACTACAATACTCAGCCAGCCGGCACGTGCAAAAGATAATACCAATGCCAATAAAAGTATTACAAGCACCAATATGTATGCTATTCGTTTTAAATGTGATGTGTTTGATATAAGGCTTAAACAAAAAAACACAGGAATAAACATGGCCAATACCGCTCCATAGGCAGTATGGTCATTATAAAAAGGAGAAACCACCCAATCGGCTGCTTTATCGTTAAAATTAAATTGGGCGTGCGTTATTAATGTATACGTAATAACTATAATTAAACCAGCTGTATAAAAATAAACAAATTGATATATAAATTTAGGATTTTGAAAAATCCAAAGTCCTAAAACCAAAGCCGCATTAATAAACCATAGCCTACTAATACATTGTTTTAATGAAACAATAAACATAGTACTTGTTAGGGATGTTAGCAGCATCCAAAGCAATTGCACGATTATAAACCACAAAACGGCATGTTTATTAAATGCTTTAGGAACTAAAGAGGAATGGGAGTTAAAAAAATGTGCAAGTAGCAAGCCTGCCATTAATGGTTCGGTTGGAATACTTAAATCCAGTGATTCTAAAAGACCCAATTCTTTTAGTCCAACCGCTAAGGGTGTAAACATGCATAAGACTAAAAAAACCTTTGTATAATCGGTCCAAAACCAATAAACAACCAATAAAAATACTGGCAGTAAAAACAATATATAACTAACTGTTTTAGAAAATATAAGATACAGCAAAAGGGCTATAGCAAAATATGCTACAATTCCAATTCCTAAAAAGGTGGCCGTAAAAGCCTTAGATAGTATTTTAAACCGTGCTGTTTGAAGCATGTTGTCTTTTAAACAGTAGAATCGTTAAAAGCAATACATTTGCGGAAATTACGCAACATAGTACCCATAATATACGTACCGGTCGTGCCTTGTAAGGATTTGGATATGCGGTTTGCGCAACAAACTCAATGGGTATCAGCGTTCTGTTATTTGCCAAGGCTTCGTCATATTTCATTTTTATATCAGGATATTTGGCGGAATATTTATCCAGATTATCTTTTGTGTTTTGATAAGCAGATCCGTACTTCTTTAAAGTATCCAGTTGCGCTGATAATCTGCGAGCTGCTGATTCATCGCCTTTTTCAAGTGCTTTGGCATAACTTTTAGAATAGGCTTTAACCTGCTCTTTGTAGTGCAGCACACCACGTTGTCTTAATGTATTTAAACTATCTTCAAGTGTTTTCATGCGATTTAATGTTAAATCGTATTCTTCTTTTACAATTCGAACAACCTGCGAGGTTATTTTTGAATTCATGTCTTTACGAATCGAATCGCAGTATGAGACAATTGCATTGGCAATATCTGCAGCCGATTGCGGTGCCCTATCGTATACTTCAATTTTAATACTGTTAAATTCAGTACGTTTAATACTTACCATTTCATTCCATTCCAATTTTAAATAATGCAGAGCAAATGAAGTGTCTTTAATATTCCAACGTGTCCATAAATTAAAACGTTTAGCAAGCCGAAATTTTAAATCGTCACTGTTTAATAATTGCAGCACTTTTTCACAATCATCAGCATCTCCAAACATCAAATAATCTTCCTGATTACCGGCATTAGCCTCAATTACAAGTTTAGAAACTGAAAACTGACGTCCCGGAAATATAATACTGGTTGATTTGTATTGTTTGGGTAATAAAAAAGTAAAACCAAATGATAAGAATGCAACTCCTATACTAACATAGCTAAAAGTTTTATAATGCTGTTTTAAAATGTACCAAATGGGTTTAATGTTGAGCGTGTTTGTCATAACCTTTGTTTAATAATTTAAATAGTGATGAAAATTTTAGCATTTGTGTAATAAAAGCGAACATGGCGGCACCAATTAACAGTAATGTGAAATTTAACATCCACATGTTGGTACCGCTAAACCAATGCAAAGACCAAAACGCTAGTCCGCAAAGTGAAAAAATAAAAACCATTGTGCTAAAAATTATACTAAAATTAATTTTAAACTCAAAAACTTTATAACATAAATATATTTGCACCAAACCGGTAAAAAATTGAGTGATAATGCTAGAAACCGCTGTTCCCATTACCTGATATTGCGGAATAAGCCAAAAGTTAAGGCCAAAATTAATGAGTATACCTGTTAACGCAACCCGATTTAAAAGTTTTAAATGTCCACCAGCTGTTAATAAGGTTCCAAAAATATAGGTTAATGAAATGGCTGTAAATCCACTCATTAATAATGCAAGCACTTGATACCCCTCTGTATCACCGGTATATATTTTATCAAAAAAATACGATGCATAAAAAATAGTACTTATTGAAACGATTAGGGCTGGTGTAATGAGTAATCCATATGAAACTTGAAGTAATTTAACTACAGATTGTTTCATTTTAATCATGCGACTGAATAATGGCAATAATTGTACAGAAAATAAATATGCAATTTGATTTGCCGCATCTAACAAACGAAAACTTTTGGCGTAAATTCCACTTTGTTGTTTTCCATAATCGCCTCCTAAAATACGCTCCAGCATAATGCTATCAAGACGGTTATAACATGCCATAAGTAATACTAAAACGGCATAAGGTAAACTCTTACGTATAATAAGGATATTAAATTTCCAGTCCCATTGTATTTTAAAAAAATGCGTGTTGCGCCAAACTACAATAAAAGCAATACATGCGGTTAAGGCATAGCCAATGGTTTGTACCCATACAAATGACCAAAGGGTAATCTTTAAAGGAATCCAGCCCAGCAACATACCCGCCAGCATTATTAGCATAAAAATGCGATCTAAAACCGAAATGTAGCTATCGGTTTTAAAAATATGAAGCGCTTGTAAATTTGAACGTAAAAATAAAATCAGGCTTAGAAAAAAACTGTTTAAACATAAAATTAATACAAGCTTTAGATTAAACCCTAAAAGGCCGTACCCCACCACTAAGCAAAAGATCATATAAATTACTGCCATGGAAAGTTTTAACATAAACATTTTCGACAGGTGTTTACTTAACAAATGCTGATGCTGGGCTATGTTTTTATTATTAAAGTAAGATAACCCCATATCCAATAATATACTGAGCATCAATGAAAAATTAAATACCACAAAGTATTCTCCGTATGAAATGTTTCCCAGTTGTCCCTGTACTTTAGGCTCAATGATAAGCGTCCATATGGGTTTAATTAATAAGTTGAGAATCAGCAACGTAGCTAAGTCAACAACAAATTTTCGCTTTTGCATGAGAACATCTAAATTAATCAATTTAGACAATTACATGTATTTAAATTACCTTTATATATGCGGATTGCAATAAATACCCGCCTAATGCAAATTGGTAAATTAGATGGAATCGGATGGTTTACCTATCAAACTGTAAAGCATTTAATTAAGAATTATCCGGAGCATGAATTTCACTTATTATTTGACAGAAATATACCCATTGAGGCTGACATGGCATCCCATGCGCATGTTCACGTTTTAAGTCCCAAGGCCAGGCATCCCATCGCCTATATGTTTTGGATGGAAATTAAAGTCTATAACTGGCTTCGTATCCATCAACCGGATGTATTTTTTTCACCGGATGGTATGTTAAGTTTAAGATATAAAGGCATTCAGGTGCCCGTAATTCACGATTTAAATTTTGAACACCGCCCCCAAGACTTAAGATGGTTTGACAGAATTTATTACAAAACATTTTTTCCTCGATTTACCAAAACAGCACACTGTGTTTTAACCGTTTCTGAATTTTCTAAACAAGATGTTATTAAAACCTATAATATACAACCATCAAAAATTCATGTAGTTTATAACGGAGTAAATGAAGGCTATCAGCCCATTACCGAATCCATTAAAATTGAAATACAAAAAAAATATAGCGCTTCACAACCTTATTTTATTTACGTTGGCAGCTTACATCCACGAAAAAACATACAGGGCTTAATTAATGGATATTATGCATATTTAAAAGCAGGTGGAACCCATAACCTCTTGTTATGTGGAGCGCGATTTTGGAAAACCGGTACACTCGATCAACTCATTTTAAAATTAGGTTTAACCTCTAAAATTACATTTACCGGATTGCAATCAACCACACAATTGAATTTACTTGTGGCAGCGGCTGAAGCCTTGTGTTTGGTTTCATTTTTTGAAGGATTTGGTATACCCATAATAGAAGCAATGGCATCTGGCGTTCCGGTAATGTGTTCAAATTGTACAGCCATGCCTGAAATTTCAGGAGATGCTGCATTTTGGATTGATCCTGAAGATCCCAAAACAATTGGTGATGCCTTAATACAGCTTGAAACGTCAAAGGAATTAAAAAACAGATTAATTCAAAAAGGTTTAATACGTGCAAAATCATTTAGCTGGAATGAAACAGCTTTACGAATTGGCAATATTTTAAATTTATAAGAGTGGTTCAAGCCTTTCATACATGCGCATAGCCGATCCGGTTTGTGACATTATTAGCGTGTTATAACGTTCAATATACAAACGATCCGATAATTGCTTGTATTGAAATTTCCAGGCTGCACACAAAGTATCAGCATTGGTACAAAATTTGGCAAATTGATGTTTTATTAAAAGTTCTGCTTCGTTAAACCGATCGTAATGCGGGTCAGAAAATGTTAGCGGTAAATGGTAAACCGCAGGTTCTAAAACATTATGTAAGCCACCGTTAAATCCTCCTCCCACGTAAGCTAAATGACCGTATCGGTAAATTTTAGAAAGTAAACCATAGGTATCAAGTATCATCACATCAGCCGTATCAATAGGTTCTTTAATTTGGGCATTAGACCATAGTACTAAATTTAATTTTAGCTTTTTAGCTAGTATGATTGCTTTTTGAATATGTGATACATCACATTCGTGTGGTGCTAAAATTAGTTTGGCCGTTAACAATGTATTTTTTAAACATTTAAAAGCATTTAAAAGCAATTGGTTGTCAGCAGGCCATGTACTGCCACCTATTATTACAAGTGGTGAATTTTTACAAAAATCAGAAATAATGGCATCTTTAAAATTTTGTTGTTTTATTTCAAGCACCCGATCCATTCGCGAATCGCCAACAGTTATAATATTATTTAGAGATTTAAAAGCCCGTGTGAGGGCTTGTTCCGAAATATGATCTTGCGTAAAAATAAATTTAAAATCGGGTAAAATAGATTTAAATAAACCGCCATAAAACTTAAAAAATATATGATGCGCCTTAAAAACAGCACATGCCAGTATAACAGGAGTATGCAGGGCTTTAAGGGTCCATAAAAAATTAAGCCAGAATTCGTATTTAACAAATATGACCATTTTAGGATTTAATGTTTTACAAAAAAATTGGGCTTGTAATGGCGTATCAAGCGGTAATGGCAATATAACATCGGCTATATTTAAATTTTTAAAATATTGAATTCCGGAGGGTGAAAAAAACGTAATTACAAAAGCATGATGGGATTTATAATGTTGGAGTTTTTGAATAAGAGGTAAAATCTGTTCACATTCTCCAACCGAGGCACAATGTATCCAAATAATGGGTTTTGAATTATTATTGGTAAAATGTTGTAATGCAGATTTCCAATTGTGGCGGTCTGTTAGCCATTGTTTGGCTTTTTTGTTAAAAAGGGATGCAAACCGTATCAGTAGCCCGTAAATGTGTATTATGCATGTATACAGGCCTGTCATTATTTATAAAATGAATGTTCGGCAGAGGTATACAAAGGTAAAATCCAACTACACCGAATACCTGCTAATGCATCGCGTCGTGTTGAATGCGGTAATTCACCAATACCATAGGCAAAGCGGCGTTGATTTTTGGTCCACGCAAAGGTTGCATCAAATCCTATATAAAAATTACTTAAACGGTTTTTACTTAAATACATTATTCCCCATTCGTTTCGTATTCCCAATCCGTTACATAATCGGTCATAACCTTTTATAGATTCATTCTGCAGGGCAACAACTTTTTTTTCAACATCATACAAATAAACCTGATGTTCAAGATAGGTTACAGCAGGTGTAAAAACCCAAAATACATGGTCTGAAAATAAATTTCCTTGATATCCCCATTTAAAATAGACCTGAAATCCACGCTGGGTAATCCGTACATCAGCAGGATACCCTTCATTATTAGTTACATATCCAACATCGTTTCGTAAAGCATACAAAACATCCTGTTTAACAGTTGTTCCAAACAAATATTCAAATCCTATGCCCGAAATCCAATGTTTGTTCCATTTCAGACCAACACTTGCATTAAGATTTAAATTTGAACCATAGTCTTTAGCTAAATCCAAAAAAGGTTGTTGTGCACCTAAACCCACTTGAATAAATGATAAAGGTTTAGTAGGTTGTGCCTGTATTGTATAGAAACTAAAAAAAATACTCCATACAAGAAGTGTTGGTATGTAATTTAACCGTATGTTATGTTTCAAGTCCACCATCTTTTAAACGTATTATGCGATGTGCATGCTGAGCCACGTCTTCCTCATGGGTTACCAATATAACTGTATTTCCACGTGATTGAATTTCAGAAAATACAGCCATAATGTCTTTTGAGGTAACAGAATCTAAGTTTCCGGTAGGTTCATCAGCTAAAATAATAGACGGCTTATTAACCAACGCACGAGCAATGGCTACACGCTGCTTTTGACCACCACTTAATTCATTTGGTTTATGCTGTAATCGTTGTTCTAAACCTACCTGAATTAAAGCCTCCGTGGCGCGCTGTAGGCGTTCCGATTTAGAAATTCCCGCATATAACAGTGGTAATGCTACATTTTCTACAATCTGCATTCGGGGCAATAAATTAAATGCCTGAAACACAAAACCAATTTCTCGGTTTCGAATTTGAGCAAGTGCATCATCGCTTAATTCTGAAACCACTCTTGAATTTAAAATATAGCGTCCAGAATTTGGTGTATCCAAACATCCAAGTATATTCATTAAGGTGGATTTACCACTACCCGAGGGGCCCATTAAAGCAACATATTCGTTTTTTTGAATTTGAAGGGATAATTGATTTAAGGCATAAACACGTTCAGAGCCCATATCATAATAGCGGGTAATATTTTGTATGTCTATTAATGCCATGGCCGTTGTAATACAAAGGTAAGATTTTCCAATGGGCCCTCAGCATTAACAATTTTAATATACTCCGATGCCAAAAGTTGCTGTATATATTCGGGTAAATACATTTCAAGTTCAACATCAAGCTGTTCACGTAGGTATTTAAAATTTTGAGTTTTATTCAATTCAAACTGTTTTATTACAATGGATTTTACCAATTGAATATGCGCATTGCGTTTACAATGCATACAATTACCACAGGACGTATCTGCTGGTGCTGAAAACAGCTGTAATAAATACTGTTGTAAACATCTGTGCTGTTCATTTAAATACAGCATCATATTACACAACCGTTGATATTGTTGTGTTTTTCGGTTTTCATACAATGCTTGAGGCCAATCCCATATATCGCCGTCTGCCCGGGGTTTTAAAAAGGTTAAAAAAAGTTTGTCTTGACGTGGTAAATACACTAAATAATCTAATTTTTGCAATTGGTTTAAATACTGTTTTATGTTGTCTGAATTGGTTTTACAAATTGCAGCAATTTGAGTTTCTTGTATACGCACCAAATGCTGTTGAATTTCGGGATACAATCGTAACAAAGCGCGAATTATAGTTTTAAATACAGGGTTAAGTACTGCCGTATCCATTGTGCTAAACGGTAACTTAAGCATAACCTGGCTGCCTTTATTCCATCCTTCTTCCAATGCGATATAACCAAAACGCGTTAAATGTGCTATACCATACTGTACTTCCATAACATGTAAATTAACTGCCGGCAAAAACATCCCAAGACATCTCAATACATTTAAGTAACCCCGAACCATATGGAATGTGTGCATAGGCATAAAGATGCTTTAACAGTGTATGCAATTGTTGTGATTCGGGATATCGTTTTTTAAAATAGTGTTTGTACTGTTCTAATGAATGAGTTTGTATACACAACACCGCATAGGCAACTTCTTGATCGCGACCAGCCCTGCCCGATTCTTGATAATACGATTCGGGACTTTCAGGTAAATCAATATGCATCACCAATCGCACATTAGCTTTATCCACACCCATTCCAAATGCCGTAGTTGCACATAATACGGTAATTGAATTTTGCATCCACTCGTTTTGTATTTGTTTGCGTGCAAACGTGCTTAATCCGGCATGGTAAAATGCAGACTTTAGACCCAGCTGCAGTAGCTGTTGATTCCAGAGTTCGCATTTTTTACGACTTCTGAAATATAAAATCCCTGGACTCCCAGCAAAATCAAGCCAGCGTTTAGCATATGCAGGCGTGGGTAACACATTCCGAATATGATATTTTAATAACGGTCTTATAAAATGCTGTGTTTTAATTTGAGCTGCTTTTAACTTTAATATGTGCTGTATATCGTTTAACACTTCAAGGCCAGCGGTTGCTGTTAAAGCCATTACGGGTACTTTAGGAAAAATATCTCGTAAAACACAAACGTCCAAGTAAGAGGTTCTAAAATCAAACCCCCATTGTGAAATACAATGGGCCTCATCAATAACGCACAGTATGGGTTTTAAATAGTGTAGTTGCATAATAAATATATGCTGTTGCAAACGTTCGGGCGACACATACAATACCCGCATTTGCCCCTCCATGCATAATTTTAATGCTTCATGACATTCAGTTTCGGTACATCCCGAATGCAAACAAGCAGCTTTTATACCTATATGCAATAAGCGTTCTACCTGATCTTCCATCAGAGAAATAAGCGGAGAAACAACTAAAACCAATCCATTACAATACAGGGCGGGTAGTTGATAACAAATCGATTTGCCACCACCTGTGGGCATTAACACCAATTGGTGTTGCTGCAAAATAGCATCACAAATAACAGATTCTTGTATGCCCCTAAAAGCGGGATATTTCCAGTACTGTTGTAATATACTCAGAGCCTTTTCAGTATTCCAATGGGGCTTATTTGTACTCATGTTTACAAAAACTAAATATAGCTTTGAATTTTATGTTTTTACAACTGTTTTATTAAATACCATACGTAGTAAAAAAAATACTTAAAATAAACTAGTTAACATACGTTTTTATAGCTTTACACGTTTAAATAGTCTTGAGAGTTTTATTTTTTTTAATAGTTTTTTTTAATACGTGTGCTATTATTGCTCAAACCTATACCATTCGTGGACAGGTTACAGACAGTACTGCAAATGCAGTTGAAATGGCACAAATTGCTATTAAAGAAGATCCCCGAAAGGTTTCATTTACAAATACAGACGGTCAATTTACCTTACAGCTAAACGCATACAATACCCCACTCACATTAGTTGTTACAAATTTAAACTACCATGCATGTACATTACACGTGTTACCAAAAGATAGTGTAAAGCAATTTAAAATTACTTTAAAATTTAAAAATCAATTAAATGAAGTTATTGTTACAGACAACGCATCACGTGGCAGTGATATTTTAATTATTCAACCTAAATTATTTAAAGTATTACCCAGTACTACAGGAAATTTTGAGGACCTCCTTAAAACTCAAATTGGGGTTAGCGCTAACAATGAACTTAGCAGCGGTTATAGTGTACGTGGCGGAAATTTTGATGAAAATCTTGTTTACGTTAACGATTTTGAAATTTTTAGACCCCAATTAGCCCGCAGTGGCCAGCAAGAAGGCCTTAGTTTTATTAATCCATTAATGGTTCAACAACTTCGCTTTTCACCGGGTGGTTTTGAAGCTCAATACGGCGATAAATTTAGCAGTGTACTGGATGTCCGGTATACCACTCCACTCACAAGGCGCACACAAATTTCAACAGGTTTAACAGGTGCTCAATTTCAAAGTGAAGGCCTTTCAAAATCACATGCCCTGTCATGGAATATTGGTGCAAGATACCGCAGCCTGCAATATCTGTTTAATAGCCTTGAAATGCAAGGTGCATACCGACCCCGTGCATGGGATATACAAGGGTTTTTTAAATACCGATTAAATTCACATTATAGTATTGAAAGCTTACTATACACATCTAAAAATACATTTCAAGTTGTACCTACCGTACAGGAAACCAATTTTGGAACCGTTAAAGAAGCTTTACGTTTAAGGGTTTATTTTGATGGTCAAGAACTTTTACAAAATCAAAGTCAATTTGCCGGAATTGCAATACAACACGCCGTGCATTCAAATTTACAACTTAAATATTTGGCCTATGCCTATACATCCTTAGAAACTGAACGTACCACCTTACAAGGTCAGTATTGGATTGACCAGCTGGAAACCGATTTAAGTAAACCCAATTACGGTCAAGTTGCTTTTAATCGAGGTGTTGGTACATTTTTACAACATGCACGAAACACCTTATCGGCTTCTGTTATGCAACTGGAACACAAAGGTCAATTTGAATCTCTGGCACATCAGCGATTAAAATGGGGAATAAAACTTCAAAACGAAATCATACAAGATCGTCTTAAAGAATGGCGCATGACCGACTCTGCAGGATTTATACAACCCTACAATCCTAATGCAATTCAACTTCAAGAGGTTTTAAGCACGTCTCATGCTTTGTTTAATCAACGCGCACAAACCTATATCCAGTATGAACATGACTTTAAGCAAAAAGATTCTTCACTATGGACATGTATTGGCGGTATACGACATCAATTTTGGTCGTATACAAAACAACACCTTTGGTCGCCGCGCCTACGTATTCAATATGTACCTAATTGGACATCAAACTGGGTTTTTAGTGCCAGTGGAGGTATATATTATCAGGCGCCATTTTACAGAGAACTCCGTAATTTAACAGGCGAACTCAATCCGCAGGTTAAAGCTCAAAAATCGATTCAGTATAACATAAATGCCGACTATCAATTTAACCTTTGGAATCGTCCGTTTCGGTTAATACAAGCTTTGTATTACAAAACGTTTACACAGCTTAACCCCTATGAAATTGATAATATTCGAATTCGCTATTTTGCTAATAACAATACTACCGGTTATGCTGCAGGATATGACATTAGGCTAAATGGCAATTTAGTTCCGGGCGCAGAAAGTTGGATTAATTTGGGCTTCTTACAAACTCAAGAATACAGTAAGGATAACCGGCATTATATTTATAAAAATGCTGCTGGTGAAACCATTGTTAAAGGATATACGTTTGACCAAATAAAAACAGATAGTTCCTTTATAGATCCGGGATGGATTCCCAGACCAACTGACCAACTTTTACATCTAGGCTTCTTTTTTCAAGATTATTTACCAAAATACCCGCAATTTAAATTTAACATGACCATGCAGTTTGGTACAGGATTACCATTTGGACCACCCCAACATCAGCGATGGACGCAAGTTTTACGGATGCCGCCATACCGAAGAGTGGATGTTGGTTTTGCATACAATGCCATTACTTCAAATCATAAACTGTTTGGACGTTATAAAACGGCTGGACTTAGTGAATTAACCTTATTTGTAGAATTATTTAATATTTTACAAATATCCAATATTGCCTCCTATACTTGGATTCAGGACATTACTGGAAACCGCTATGCTGTACCCAATTATTTAAGTAACCGCACCTTAAATCTGCGTATGTTTGCAGTGTTTTAATATGCTTTCACTTGATTTTAATACCTTAAGCACACCCGACCGGCAACGTTGGCTCCAAAATGCCATTGTTCCTCGCCCTATAGCTTTTGTAAGCAGTATCAGCGTAACAGGCATCTCTAATATTGCACCCTTTAGTTTTTTTAATGTGATGTCCTCAAATCCGCCGCTTTTGGTTTTTTCACCTGCCTTAAGCGGAAAAACCGGAGCTGCAAAAGACACCCTTATCAATTTAAAAGAAATTCCCGAATGTGTTGTAAATTTAGTGCATTACGATATCATTCAGGCCTGCAGTCTATCCAGCAGTCCCTATGCACCTGAAATTAGCGAGTTTGATAAAAGTGGATTAACACCCCTTCGTTCTATAGCGGTTAAACCCTTTCGCATTGCTGAAAGTAAAATTCAATTTGAATGCCGAATTACCAATATTGTAGAATTAGGAACCTCCGGTGGTGCCGGAAATTTAGTATTGGCGGAGGTATTACATATGCATGTGGATGATGTACTTTTAAATGCTGATCAAAAGCTTAATCCATTTGCATTAGATTTGGTTGCACGTGCCGGTGATAATTGGTATTACCGTATGATTCCGGACGGATTTTTTGAAATTACAAAGCCTATATCGGAATTAGGTATTGGATACGATCAATTACCAGATTTTATTAAAAATAATCAGGTATTAAATGCAAATATCAAATCTTTTTTAGCCAGTATTTCCACTATTCCCAATAATAAAACTGTTGATGAATACATAAAATTACATCAAATACCTGATAATCAAAATGATATGATTATTAGATTAAACCATTTAATGAAGCAAAATAACTGCCTTGAGGCCTGGTGTTTGTTATTAGCATTTGATAACTATTACAATAAAACCACTTAAAAATAAATAATTTAAAGCCGTAAAAATATAAATGCTATGGAAATAATTGGACTTTTAAAAGTAAAGTTTGACACTCAAGTTGTGAGTGATCGTTTTAAAAAACGTGAATTTGTATTAACCACAGAGCCTTCAGGAAATTACCCTCAACATGTATCTTTTCAGTTAACTCAAGATAAATGCACTGTTTTAGATGGTTATCACGAAGGAGATGAAATAAAAGTACATTTTAACTTACGTGGTCGGGAATGGAATGGCCCGCAGGGAATAAAATATTTCAATACGCTCGAAGCTTGGCGCATAGAAAAAATTAATTCAGCCGGCCCGTCATCCGCTGCTTCATCCAACTCAGGTTCATCACAGAGTGCACCTGTTTCTGGTACTCCAGAAGATGCAGATGATTTTCCATTTTAATGAATTCTAAAGAAGATACCCGTATACTATTAATTTATACCGGGGGTACCATAGGTATGGTTCAGGATGCTCAAAGTGGCGAGTTACGCCCCTTTGCATTTTCAAAACTCAATGACCATATGCCTGAATTGCATCAGTTACCATTAAAATTAGATGCCATAACCACACAGCAGCCAATTGATTCCTCCAACATGAACTTTAGCCACTGGGTTGAATTGGTAAATCTAATTAAGGCGCAATACCATGCGTATAATGGCTTTGTTATTTTACATGGAAGTGATACGATGAGCTATACGGCCAGTGCCTTAAGCTTTATGCTTGTTAATTTAAATAAAGCCGTTATCTTAACCGGTTCTCAACTGCCCCTTGGTGTTGTACGAACCGATGGCAAAGAAAATTTACTTACAGCCATTGAATTGGCAGCGGCTAAACGCCCTGATGGCAGTGCTAAAATTTCTGAAGTATGTGTATATTTTGAATATAAACTGTATCGGGGCAATCGTTGCATTAAGTATAATGCAGAACATTTTGAGGCATTTAAATCGCCCAATTATCCATTACTTGCTGAAGCCGGTGTGCATATCACTTACAACGACCAATATATTTTAGCACCGGCATCCGATGCTGTTTTTAAAGTAAATACTACATTAAGTAATGCCCTGTACGTTTTACCATTGTTTCCTGGAATGAACCTAAATAATTGTGTGCCATTATCAGCACTTAAATCGGTTAAAGCACTCATCTTACATACCTTTGGTGCTGGAAACGGTCCCACGTCGGATTGGTTTACTACGTATTTAAAATCAGTAATCGACTCGGGAATACTTATTGTAAATGTATCACAATGTAAAGCCGGTGCTGTTATTCAAGGCATGTACCAAACCAGTATGCAATTTAAAGCTTTAGGTGTTATTAGCGCAGGCGATATGACACTTGAGGCAAGTATTACCAAATTAATGGTTTTACTGGGGCAATCACAAGACCCTAAATGGATAACCCATTGTTTTGAAACAAATATTTGCGGCGAACGCACCACTACTTATGAATACAAACCTGTGTAATTCAATTTTAGATACCATTGGAAATACACCCTTAGTTAAACTAAATGCCATTTTTAAACATTTTCCATGCCCGGTATATGCTAAAATAGAAACCTTTAATCCCGGAAACTCTATTAAAGACCGCATGGCTCTTAAAATGATTGAAGATGCAGAACAGCAAGGCGTATTAAAGCCCGGTGCAACAATTATAGAAGGCACCAGCGGTAATACAGGAATGGGACTTGCCATAGCCGCTGTTATAAAAGGCTATAAGTGCATTTTTACAACCACAGACAAACAAAGTAAAGAAAAAATTGATGCGTTAAAAGCTTTCGGCGCTGAAGTAATAGTCTGCCCTACCGATGTTGAACCCGAAGATCCACGTTCCTATTATAGTGTTTCATCACGTTTAAGTCGTGAAATTGTAAATTCATGGAAACCCAATCAATATGATAATCTTAGCAATACAAAAGCCCATTACGAACAAACAGGGCCAGAAATTTGGAACCAAAGTCAGGGAGCCATTACACATCTTATTGCAGGCGTTGGAACAGGCGGCACACTCTGCGGTACTGGAAAATATTTAAAAGCACAGCAATCCACAATTCAAGTATTAGGTATAGATACTTACGGTTCGGTTTTTAAGTCGTATAAAGAAACCGGCATTTTTAAACCCGAAGAAATTTATCCCTATGTGACCGAAGGCATTGGTGAAGATTTTTTACCCGCTAATGTTGATTTTTCAATTATAGATCATTTTGAAAAAGTAAGTGATAAAGATGCTGCTTTAATGACACGTCGTATACCTCGAGAAGAAGGTATTTTTGCAGGAAACAGTGCCGGTGCTGCATTTGCCGGTACACTTCAAATGCAGTCACGATTTAAAAAGGGTGATTTTGTTGTAATCATTATACATGATCATGGCACGCGTTATCTCGGTAAAATGTTTAACGATGAATGGATGCAATCTAAAGGCTATTTATAAGCCCTGCGTAATGATTTAATAGGTATTGTAAAAGTAACGTAATGCCCTCCTAAGGGTACTGATATATTCTGAAACCCATACGAAAATCCAAACCTTCTGGTTTGAAACATCATTCCAAAATTTAAACCGGTAGTATTAATACTTCGCTCTAATTCCTCTTCTTGTGCCCTTCTAAAAGTATATCCAAAACTTAATTTAAATTGCTCTGAAAAAACAACTTCTGTACCCAGCTGTATATGATTACTTAACATTTTAAAAAAATTTGAACTGCGTTCTGCAAATTTTTGCCAATCTGTTGAGTCTGTAATTGAAGTATTAAACGCTGTATTAGTGTTTGTAATTTGTTTTGGCACAATTCGGTTAAACTGTTCTAAACCTTCATAAACCAACATTAATCGAAATGGTGCTTTACTGAGTTTATGTGAAAATCCAAATTGAGTTGTAAACGGCAGTGAATTTGCTGTATAAGAAGCTTGCCAAATCCAACCTACATTTTTAATATTTAATGCCAAATGTGTATTTGCAGATAAATGTGCCATTATAGAGGCGTCGCAGGTACTTGCAAATGCACGATATAATTCAAATTGTTGCCAAAGTAAACCGGTTCCAATTCCTATACTAAATATGGAATCAGCTATAAAACGCTTGTAATATATTTTACATTGATATTCACCAACGTTAAATGTACTTGTTGCATTTCCAAAGTCATCCATACCTTTTAGTTGGCGGGCCTGAATGCTTCGTATGCCAATACCCAATACGGCTTTTTTTATACTGTATGCAGTAAACAGTCCATGTTGTTTAAACGCCGGACCCTGATTACTAAAATGAACATACCATTGCTTTGACATTTCAGGACGTAAAAGCGCTGGATGCACAGCCCCAGCTTGTATGTTGCGATCCCATTGTACTATTGCCAAATCAGCCATTCCAGCATGACGTGCATTTACCGGCATGTTTAATAATCTAAAGGACGTTTGAGCCGATTGTGATAATAAAAAATTATATGATACACATAATAAAAGAAGTACTACAAAGTTACTATGTGTTATTTTACGGATGTCCAAACAGAATTTATTTTACAAGTTAAGGTGTCGTTAATTCGAATATAGGTTTTAGGAACATGTGTTTTAATCCATTCCTGGCGGGACTTTGCCTGTTCTGTTTGTACAGCCATTTGATAAAGTCTTGGATAATCATCCTTTAAATTGGCTTTATGTGGGGGAATTCTACTTTTAAGTTTTAAAATGCGATAGGCCGGCTTACCATCATCCGTCATAAATTCCATAGGTTCTGAAACAGCACCCTCTTGCATAGGGTTTAATACGACTATAAGTCCGGGATCTATTAAATTTAAAGCATCGTTATCAAATCGTGTGCTGGCATTATTACGATTTATTAATAAGCCATTTTGCTGAACGGTTTCAGCATCTTCACTGTATCGTTTTACTGCAGTTTCAAAATCAAGGGTATTGCTTTTTAAAGTTTGTAAACAGAATCGGCGAGTTTACGCGTGTTGTACCGATCGGAATTTGAAATTTTAGGAATTATAAGCAGGTGGCGTAAATCTAATAAATCACCCTTACGCTGTATAAGTTGTATGAAATGATAGCCGTATGAGGTTTCAAAAACCTGAGATAATTCTCCCGGTTTAAGCCTAAATGCCACCGCATCAAACTCAGGCACCATGGTTCCACGGGCTACATTGGCATAAAAACCTCCGTCTTTTGCAGATCCGGGATCTTCACTGTACAAACGACACATAGTACTCATTGAGCTAATACCGTCAGCAACCCGTTTTCTAAATTCACTTATGGTTTTAAATGCAAGCGCCTTCGCCTCGGTACTTATTTTAGTTTTAAAAACCATGTGCTGAAGCTCAAGTTCAGAATTAATAAGGGGTAAACTGTCAGTTGGTATTGCATTTATAAACTGACGCACCTCCGAGGGAGTAAGCTTTGAAGATCCGCTAATTTTTTGTAATACACGTTCGGACAACATGCGCTCTTCAACATCGGGTCGAAATTCATCTTTAATTACGTTAAGGCGTTTACCATAAAAGGCCTCCATTTTAGACTCAGATCCAAATTTATTAATAAAATAAGCCATTCTTCGACTAAGCTCGGTTTCAACCTCCGCATCACTTACGGTTATACTATCATGATCGGCTTGTACTAAAAGTAATTTTTGAAATAAAACAGATTCAAGCGCATTGCATACATCAGGTTTTTGAACAGATTCAAGTTCAAGTAATGCTTCTTGTATATCCGATCTTAATATAGGATACTTGCCCACAACAGCATAAACTTCATCAACAGTGGTTTGTGCCTTTACAGGAAATACAAATGCTATTAATAAACAATGTAGAGCTATTTTTTTCATTTTCGAATTTCAAAAGTACTGAATACCTGTACAGCCACTTCACGAGCAATTACCTCATCTACATGAGCGCGTGGTGAGCCTGTGTAACACCAATCAATCAATAGATTTATAGCATTTTCTATTCCCTGCGCATATATAATAACCCCACCGTGTATTTCGTTTTTAACCCAACCGGATAAATTTAACTGTTGTGCTTTTTTTTGAGTCAACATACGAAATCCTACCCCTTGAACATGTCCTTTAACCTTTATTTCATAACAGCGCATGACTTTGCGTAAAGTTATTTAATTTAACGCACAAATACTTAAAATATTGGATTCTGAAATCAAATACATTAAAGATATTGAAATACAAGCCAAAGGTATTGTGTCGGGTTTTATTAGCGGAATGCACCATAGCCCGTACCATGGATTTTCAGTTGAATTTGCCGAACATCGACCGTATTTAGAAGGAGATAATTTAAGGTTTTTAGACTGGAAGCAATATGCTCGTACGGGCAAACGATTAACCAAACAATATGAGGATGATACAAATTTAAGATGTCATTTTATTTTGGATGCTTCGGCGAGCATGTTTTATCCCGAATCGTATTCTAAAATTAAAACCGCCGTATATGCTATAGCCAGCATAATCGAATTGCTACGCAATCAACGCGATGCGTTTGGCTTAAGTTTAATACAAGATCAAGCCTTGCATTTGTTCTCTGAAAAAAGCACTAAAACACATGTTCAGCAAATACGCTTGCGATTAGCTGCATTGTTAGCTTCAGCGCCAGTTCCCCATAATTCTCCCGATACAACCTTGCACTATATTGCAGAACACTTAAAAAAACAGGCACTAATTGTAATTTTCACCGATGGATTTTTTACAGAAGCTTCAATGCCTGCCTTTGAACATGCACTTCAGCATTTTAAACACAATCAACACGATGTTATAGTATTTCACGTATTGGACGAGGCCACTGAAGTGCAATTTAATTTTGAAAATCAGTTGTACCGATTTATAGATTTGGAGCAACAATCAGAAATAAAAATAAACCCGCAAGCGCTTAAAAATATTTATCAAAATGAAATGCATTCCTTTCTTAAAAAATGGGAAACCGTGTGCCAAAAGTATTCGTTTGATTATTTCAAACTACATGCTGGAAATAATTATAATGCCCTCTTACATGCATTTTTACAAAAACGCAACCGCCTAAAACGACGCTTATAAATGTATCACCTCGCCATAAGCTGCAGCGGCAGCCTCCATAATAGCTTCACTCATCGTTGGGTGTGGATGAACGGTTTTAATTAAATCGTGTCCGGTAGTTTCCAGTTTTCGCAATGCCACTATTTCAGCAATCATTTCAGTAACATTAGCACCAATCATATGGGCACCTAACAATTCACCATATTTGGCATCAAAAATCAATTTTATAAATCCATCGGATGCACCAGAGGCTTTGGCTTTTCCAGAGGCTGAAAACGGGAATTTACCAACTTTAATTTGATAGCCGGCGGCTTTTGCTTTATGTTCGGTATAGCCTACACTGGCAATTTCGGGTTGGCAATACGTGCAACCCGGTATATTATTGTAATTTAAGGGCTCCACATGAAGGCCTTTTATTTTCTCAACACAAATAATACCCTCAGCGCTTGCCACATGGGCCAAAGCTTGTCCGCCCACACAATCCCCTATGGCATAATAACCTGGAATATTGGTGGCATAAAAAGGATTTGTTGCTATTTTACCATTTTCTGTTTTAATTCCAACGGCTTCTAAACCCAAATCCTGAATATTGGCTTCAATTCCTACTGCAGACAAAACAATATCCGCTTCAATTTCCGATAGGCCGGATGCTGTTTTTAACGTGACTTTACAACGAGCATCCTTAGTATTAACACTTTCAACAGAAGTGGATGTTAATATGGTTACACCTATTTTTTTTAGCGACTTTTCAAGTTGTTTACTCACATCTTCGTCTTCAACAGGAACTATAGTGGGCATAAATTCTACAACCGTAACTTTGGTGCCCAACGTGGCATAAAAGTATGCAAATTCAATGCCTATAGCTCCACTGCCCACCACTACCAATTCTTTAGGCTGTTTAGGCAAGGTCATAGCTTCACGGTATCCAATAATTTTTTTTCCGTCTTGAGGTAAATTTGGTAATTGCCGTGAACGCGCACCTGTAGCTATAATTATATGTTGTGCCTGGTATACAGTATCTTTACCATCATTTGAACGTACCGATACACGCTTACCGGTTAAAACGTTTCCTGTTCCAGAAAGCACCTCAATTTTGTTTTTTTTCATTAAAAACTGAATGCCTTTACTCATACCATCCGCTACATCACGACTACGTTTAATGATTGCAGAAAAATCAGCCGTAATGGAATCTGCAGAAATACCATAATCTTTGGCATGATTTAAGTACTCAAACACCTGAGCACTTTTTAGTAACGCTTTGGTAGGTATACAACCCCAATTGAGGCAGACGCCCCCTAAACTTTCTTTTTCAACCACTGCGGTTTTAAATCCTAATTGTGCAGCGCGAATGGCTGTAACATAGCCTCCAGGACCACTTCCAATTACTATTACATCAAAGTTCATATCGTTTAAGGTTTTGGATTTCCGAATACATCTATTTCTTGAGTTGGCAAGCCTAATGCTTTAACCTTTTCAAAGGTAGTATTTTTATCAGCGACCACAATGATAAACATGTTTTGTAAATTCAATTGATTTTTTGCTAAAATGTTCAATTCCGACAAGGTTAAGCGTTTTAAGAGCTGAGCTTGTTCTTGTGTATATTGTGTTTTTAAATTGTAATCTAATAGGCGTTTTATAAATCCTAATTTTTGTGCTTGACTTTCGTATTTTAAAGCTTCACTTTGAGTAATTGAACTCTTGGCAAAATCAAATTCAGATAATGTTAAACCCTTGGTTTGCAATTGTTTAAATTGATCAAAAAAGACCCTTAAGGTACTATCGGTAGCATTGGCTTTAAATCCTCCTGAAATTTGATACGGTCCATTGTAGGTATTACCCATAAAAGAACCTCGGGTACCGTAGGTCCAGCCTTTTATTTCACGTAGTTCATAATTAATTCTGCTGTTAAACGCCCCTGCAAATGCAAAATTAGCTACCTGTGACTTAAAAAATGTGCCTGTAGCATCAAATGGCATTCGCATGCCTCCAATTCGTATTTCACTTTGAGCAGCTTGGGGTTTATCAATAAAATAAATAACAGTACCATTTAACTTAGAATGTACCTCCTGTGTATATGTAATTTTTTTTCCGGTTTGTAATGTTTTTAAAAAATCAAGATCCGCTGCAATTTTTGACCAATCGGCTGAACCGCATGCTGAGATACTAAGATTAAGTGTACCTAGGTGTTTAAAAAATGCAATAATATCATTTTGTGTAATTGATTTTAAACTTTCACTTGTACCTCCGGTTGGCAAACCCATTACGTGTTTACCATACAATTTTGCCCTAAAACCCATATCGGCGATTGCTGAGGCACTTGTTAGCGATTGCTGATAGGCATCTAGCATTTGTTTACGCTCTAATTCAAATTCATTAGTGTCAAATTTTGGATTCAAAACATACATTTTTAAAACCTGTAATGCCTCCGTAAGATGCGAAGTTTCAGACTGAACCTGTATGTTAATTTCATCATCCGTTGCCCATGATCTGATGGTTGCTCCTATTCGTTCTAATTGCGATTCTAGCGCTTTGGCAGATTGTTGCGTGGTACTTTGTGTTAACATCCGGGCACACAACTGCGCAATACCCGCATGTTCTTTAGCTTCAAAACGATGTCCCATTTTAAAATGTAATGCTACCGTTGTTTTAGGAATTTCATTGTCCTGTGTATAGATGTAAGGAATTTTATTCCATAAAAGCGCAGTTGTTACCTGAGGCACAGGAATTGCCTTTAACAGCGATGCCTCGGGCTGCCGCATACGGTTAAAATTATCTCTTGGTGCGGTATATACCAGACTCTTGTATTCGGCACGTTCCTCTTCAATAGTTCGCTTATACATACTCCAATTATCAGCAGCTGCAATACCTTCAGGTTTCGTTTTAGGCACACAACTTAATATAACAGCAGGATGATTGGCAATATAAAATTCAAACACCCTGCGAATATCTTCTTTAGTTAAATCATTGTAATGTTGAAAATCTTGATTTAAAAAATCGGCATCTCCAGTAAGCGTATGGTACGATGCTAAGAGTGATCCTTTACCCTGAACGGTATTTAATTGATTCCACAATGTACTGCGGTATTGCGCTTTAAAGCGTTGAATATCATCATCGCTTGGACCGGTTTTAGCCCAGTTTAAAAGCGTCTGATTCAATTGCGCCTCCATGTCTTTAAGTGATGTTCCGGCATTTGCACGAATACGTATTTCAAATTGACCAGTCAATTCACGTGAATATTGAAATGCATTTACACTTACAGCCTTTTTACTTTCTATAAAGTCAACGTATAAGGGTGAAGATTGTGAACCGGCTAAAATTTGCGCTAAAGCATCCAAAGCTGCATCATCATGTGTATGGGCCGCAGCACTTGGAAAAGCAATTACCAACATGGGAAACTTTACATTGTCGGTATACGAAATATACCGTGAAGTATTTAAACTAATTGGTGCTTTAAACGGATTCGTTACCTGTGGACCACTGCTTATAGTACCAAAATATTTTTGAATCCATTTTAAGCAGGTGTCTGATTTAAAATCACCCGAAACGGTTAAAACTGCATTTTTTGCACCGTACCATCTTAAATAAAAACGTTTTAGATCATTTACGTCAACACGGTTTAAATCTTCTATATATCCTATAGTTGTCCAGCTATATGGATGACCTTGAGGATACAAGGCTTCACCTATTTTTTCACTTACTAAACCATAGGGCGCATTATCGTAGCGTTGTCCACGTTCATTTTTAACCGTTGCCCGTTGTACTTCAAATTTACGCTGTGTAACGGAATCTAATAAAAAACCCATACGATCGGCTTCAAGCCATAACATTTTTTCAAGCTGATTACTGGGTACAGTTTCAAAATAATTTGTTCGGTCAGAATTTGTGGTTCCGTTAAGCGTTCCTCCGGCTTCTGTTATAATTTTAAAATGCTGCTCATCTGCAACATGTTTAGATCCCTGAAACATCATGTGTTCAAAAAAATGCGCAAACCCACTTCTCCCCTCTTGTTCACGAGCACTTCCCACATGATAGGTTACATCCACATATACTACGGGATCTGAATGATCTTCATGCAAAAGAATCTGTAATCCATTATCTAAAACATACTGCTTAAAGGCAATACCAGGTACACCTGGCGCATAAACTTTTTCACGTACCAATTGGATATTTTGTGCATTGTATGACATTACACACAAAATGGATGCGGTAACAATAATAATGAGGCTTTTGTACATATATACGATTAAAAAATTTGTAACAAATATAAGATTCGAAAAGCGATATTAACTCAGTAACCATAATACCCAAGAGTATGAATTTTATAAGTTATTAACATAATTAATGAATTTGATTTTAAATTTGAATGTAAGTTTGTAAAAAAAATATATGTATCCCGAAGCCATTGTAGTTCCAATGAAATCTGAATTAACCAATTCCGGATTTGACGATTTAACGAGTGCCGAATTGGTTGACCGCGCAGTAGCATCTCCAGGCACTGTTTTAATGGTCGTTAATTCTGTTTGCGGATGTGCCGCTGGTGCATGCCGACCGGGAGTTAAAAAAAGTTTAAACCATTCCAAAAAACCAGCCAAACTAACAACCGTATTTGCTGGATTTGATGCCGAAGCCGTGGCTCAGGCTCGTAAACATTTTCAACCTTATCCACCCAGTAGCCCGTCCATTGCTTTGTTCAAAGACGGCAAGCTTGTTCATTTTGTTGAACGCCATCATATTGAAGGTCAAACCGCAGATTCTATTTCCAATCACCTTAAAGCGGTTTACGATGAATTTTGCTAAAACCACATCAAAAGTCATTTAATAGCACTAAAAAAGGCCCTAATCTCGGGCCTTTTTTTTGTATCATAAAATTTATCTATTTTATTTTTTTGCAGGTGTAGCAGCCGGTGTTGCAGCGGGTGCAGTTGCAGCAGCAGCTGTTGTATTTGCGGCTTCTTCAGCAGCAGCAGCACGTGTTACTTGAACAGATACTACCGAAATATTAGAGGGATGTAAAATTTGTAAACCATCTATTTTTATATCACCAGCGCTAATAGATTTTCCAATTTGCAGCGTCTCTACATTTAATTCAATAGCATCAGGCATTTTAGAAATTAACCCACGCACTTTAAGTTTACGCATTTTTACATTAAGTTTACCACCAGCTTTAACACCTTCAGATTGTCCAATTGTTTTTACAGGTAGCATCAGCGTAACCGGTTTTTGATCTTCAACAATTAAAAAATCAACATGCATTAGGCGATCCGAAATGCGATGAAATTGGGATTCTTGAACGATCGTTTTATAGGTATCAGAACCCATGTTTAAGTGCACCAATTTTGTGTCCGGAGTATATAAAATATCCTTAAAATGACGTTCGTCAGCGTAAAAATGCAATTGTTTACCGTTGCCATAAACTACACAAGGCACCATACCTTTTGCTCTTAGGGCAGCAGCATCTGTTTTTCCTACGTTCGCTCTTGGCGAACCGCTCAATGATACTGTTTTCATTTTTTTATTTTTTTTTAGTCCTTACACTGTCCCGGAACAGCTTGGGGTTGTTATTTTAACATCCGGGTTATTTAACAATAAAATTTTCACTTATGGATTCAAAATGATGCACACTGTGTATCACTTTTGCAAATAAATCTGCCACACTCAGCACTTTAACTTTTTCAGGTGTATCTAAATGTGGTATTGTGTCAGTAACAACCAATTCAGTTAGTTTAGATTGTGCTATAGTTTCCATGGCTTTACCCGATAAAACGGCATGGGTACATAAAGCCCTTACACTTTTTGCACCACGGTCTAACATCATTTCTGCTGCTTTACACAGGGTACCACCGGTATCAATTAAATCGTCAATGAGTACAATATTACGACCCTCAATTTCACCAATGGCGGTCATACTTTCTATTACATTAGCCTTAGCACGTTGTTTGTAGCAAATAACCATTTCTGCATTAAGATGCTTTGCGTAAGCATTTGCACGTTTACTACCTCCCATGTCAGGGGCGGCAATGGTTAATGCATCTAATTGCAAGGATTTTATATAAGGTAAAAATATAGTAGATGCATACAAATGATCTACAGGAACATTAAAAAAACCTTGAATCTGATCGGCATGCAAATCCATTGTCATTACCCGCGTAGCTCCGGCAACAGCAAGCATGTCAGCTACCAGTTTAGCACCAATAGCAACCCGTGGCTGATCTTTGCGGTCTTGGCGTGCATATCCAAAATACGGAACAACCGCTACAATATGACGGGCACTTGCACGTTTTGCAGCATCAATAAGTAATAGTAATTCCATAAGATTATCTGCAGGAGGCATGGTGCTTTGAATAATGTAAACACTTTGCCCACGTATACTTTCTTCATAAGAAGCCTGCAATTCACCGTCGCTAAAACGGTAATGTATTAGCTTGCCCAAATCCTTGCCATACGATTTTGCAATTTTTTCAGCCAATCCTTCTGAGGCAATACCCGAAAATAAACGAACCTGCGATTCCATGGGGACTGCAAATATACCACAAAAAAAGAAAATATATACATATTAACTTGCATTATTAGGTGTATTAATGTAGTTTTGCCGACCTGCCTCGGTGGCGGAATTGGTAGACGCGCTGGTCTCAAACACCAGTGTTTTAACGAACATGCCGGTTCGAGTCCGGCCCGGGGTACAATTTAAATTCCAATTCCTAAAACATGTCCGATCAAAAATTACTTTCATTTAAGGTTCAACTCGATACACATCAATTACCCGAACAAATTGAATGGTTTGCCGATACGCATGAACCGCCAAAAACCTGCAAAAGTGTTATGATTGCCTTATGGGATGAAAAAGAGGGTAATACTTTACGAATTGATCTTTGGACTAAAACCATGAGTATTGATGAAATGCGAATATTTTACCATCAAAACATGCTTAGTATGGCTGATGCATATGCCAGAGCTACGGGTGATCAGAAAACCAGTACTGATGTAAAATCCTATCTGGAAGGTTTAGGAAAACGCATGGGAATTTTAAAGGATTAAACCTTGACATGCAAAAGCAATTCATTTAAAATTTCAACAGCCGAGGCGCTAACAACCGTTCCAGGACCAAAAATCTGCAATACCCCACAATTTTTTAAAAAATCATAATCTATTTCAGGAATTACGCCTCCTGCTATTACCCGAATATCAGAACGATTTAACCGTTTTAACTGTTGTATTAACTCGGGGATGAGCGTTTTATGTCCTCCGGCCAATGTTGATATGCCTATAATATGTACATCGTTTTCAATAGCTTGTTTAGCAACTTCATCAGGCGTTTGAAATAAAGGCCCTAGGTCCACATCAAATCCCATATCGGAAAAGCTGCTGGCAATAACTTTGGCACCACGGTCATGTCCGTCTTGCCCCATTTTAGCTACAAGTATACGTGGCCTGCGACCTACGCGCTCTGCAAATTGCTGACTTAACGCAACGGCTTTTGAAAATGAAGGGTGTGTATTCATAACTTGTTTGTATATACCTGAAACCGTTTGGATTTTAGCGGTGTAACGTCCAAATACAGATTCTAATGCTGCAGAAATTTCGCCAAGTGTACAGCGGCAACGGGCGGCATGTAGTGCATATTCTAAAATATTAGCATTTTGTGTAGCAGCATGCGTTAGTTCTGATAGTGCTTTTGAAACCGCTTTAGCATCACGTTTTTCACGAAGTGTTTTAAGCTGTTGCAATTGCAAATTTAAAACTTTAGTATTATCAATTTCACGTATTTCCACAACTTGCTTTATGCCAGAAGCGTAACGGTTTATACCAACAATTATATCTTGTTCAGAGTCTATTCGTGCTTGTCTGCGGGAGGCTGCTTCTTCAATTCGCAATTTTGGAATTCCCGATTCAATGGCCTTGGCCATGCCTCCAAGTGCTTCAATTTCATTAATATGCTGACGTGCTTTTTCAATAAGCGACTGAGTTAAATATTCAATGTGATTGCTTCCTCCCCAAGGATCAACTGTTGAACAAACATCTGTTTCATGTTGTAAAAACAGTTGCGTGTTTCGGGCAATGCGCGCACTGTAATCGGTTGGTAAAGCAATTGCTTCATCCAGTGAGTTGGTATGTAAACTTTGGGTATGCCCTAAAACAGCCGCCATAGCTTCATATAATGTTCTACTAATGTTATTGTACGGATCTTGTTCGGTTAAACTCCAGCCGCTGGTTTGGCTATGCGTGCGTAACATCAGTGATTTTGGATTTTGAGGATTAAATGCTTGTACCAGTTCAGTCCATAATACGCGTGCTGCCCTTAGCTTGGCAATTTCCATTCCAAAATGCATACCAATACCCCAAAAAAAAGATAATCGCGGCGCAAAATCATCTATGTGGAGTCCGGCTTTTAACCCGGTTTTAATGTACTCTAAACCATCCGCCAATGTATACGCAAGCTCAATGTCAGCTGTTGCACCAGCTTCATGCATATGGTAACCACTTATGGAAATGGAATTAAACTTAGGCATGTGCTTTGATGTGTATTTAAATACATCTGCAATTAATCGCATACTGTGTTCAGGCGGATAGATGTAGGTATTTCGAACCATAAATTCTTTTAGAATATCATTTTGAATGGTTCCAGAAAGCTGGTCAGGACGTACACCCTGCTCTTCGGCTGCTACAATATAAAATGCTAAAATGGGAATTACAGCGCCATTCATGGTCATTGAAACACTCATGCGATCTAACGGAATATCTTTAAATAGCACCTTCATGTCTTCAACAGAATCTATGGCAACTCCAGCTTTTCCAACATCTCCACGTACACGATCGTGATCACTATCATATCCTCGATGTGTCGCTAAATCAAAAGCCACTGAAAGTCCTTTTTGTCCGGCTTTTAAATTTTTTTTGTAAAACGCATTGCTTTCTTCTGCTGTGCTAAACCCGGCATATTGCCTGATGGTCCATGGGTTTTTTGTATACATGCTGGCGTAAGGACCTCTTAAAAAAGGGGCTTGTCCGGCTTGCGTGCCAAGATGTGAATACGCCTGAAACGGTATGTTGGTTTTAAAATCAATTCCTTCAGCACTTAAAAATTGTGTTGAGGTCAATTCATGTGGACCAACTCTACGATATTTTAACTGCAGGTTAAAGGGTAGTGTTTGCATGTGCTTTAATTTCGTAATTATATCCTGGAAAGGTATTGTCACTTTTTACTTGTAACCTAGAAACATCCGAATGCTGTAAAAAGGCATTAATACCAATTTTAAATTGTTCATTATTCCAAAATGCAGCATCCTGTTGCTGCTGTTGCATATCCAATTGAGTTTTTATCCAGCCCTTTTGAATTGCATTATGTATTCCGCCCTGTTTTTGAATTTCTGAAATCCAGTATAAGGCTTTTTCAGCTAATGCATCGGTATAATATTCAACAAAATAGGCACCGCATGATATATCCGCATAGTGATGCAATAACATTTCTTCTCGCATAAGCAATTGTTGTGCTATTGCTAAATATTCGTAATTAAATTCATGTTGCTGAAGATGCAAATGAGCCGTTGTGTTTTGAATAGCAGAAGCACCACCAATTTTTGATGCTAAAACCGATACAGCCGAACGAAGTATATTAGTATCTGCATCTAATGCCGAATAAAATCGTGTACTGTTTGATGTTGAAAGTAATAAACTTGGCAAGTGCGTATTAGATTGTTGCCATAAGTTCCAAATACGATGTATGGCTCTTAGTTTAGAAATTTGATTGTAAAATTGTTCGGTTACAGCTGCATGAAATATTACGGGTGCAGGCGAATCCTTTAAACGAGATTGCAAATCTACTAATAGACTTAAACCAATAGCAATTTCAAATGCGGCGGTGGCACCTTGCGCATGATAGGACTCTGTTGAAATCATTGCCCATGAAGCCGCATTAAAATTTTTATGATGTGCTGTATATACCTTTAAAAATGCATCGTAATTTGAAACATTGTTTGCCTTCTGCGTTTGCAACAACCATATCTTGGTTGATTTATTGCCATTGCTGTGCAAATAATCTAATGTGGCATGTAGCGCATCTGCATGACCTTCTATTATATTTAAAATATAGGGGGTTTCAATGGATGCAAATAATTGATGAAACACACTAGCATTAACATGGTACCATATTGAAGAAGCTCCAGATTGTAATGCTTTTAAAAAACGAGCATTGGCATTAATGGCTTGGTAAGGTTTTGGTAAACGGTAAACTATATCCCAATGCGAAGAATTAAATGCTGGAGCACATGCGGAATCAAAATCCGTAACGGTATAAGCCGGGGCAATTGAAATACCATCGGCATCTGTTTTACAAAGTTCAGACCAATTAGAAATTTTAAGCTCGGTTTCAATACGTTTTAACCAGCTGGAAAGTGTTGCATTCAATGTCATGAAAATGATTTAATAATACGCGTTAAGTTCACGTTTTAAATATTCAATAGCAACATCGGATGGCAGTTTTTTATCAAGCTGTGATATAATGTGCATTAATTTTTGAGACAACTCGGTTGCCGGCACATTGGCGGTTATTTGCGCTGCAGATAAATTGATTAATTTAATTATCTCTTCTTTAGCTTGTTTTACAATATCCCATGCACCACTGCTTATATAAATTTGCTGCGTAAGATTATGCTCAAACTCCTGACGTATCGTAGTTATGAGCTCAAGTTGAAATTGACGTACATTGAGTGCTGTGTGCGGTATACGTACAATTAGTTGCAGAGGATGTGAGCGCTCAAGAAATAACACCAGACGTTCATATGCCTGCAATCGCAGAGGTGCCATGACTGTACGGTTTTCATGTTTTACCTGCCAGTGCTGTTTTTCTTTTTCATGATCTAAAAAACGTTTTATAGTAAAATATGCAGCAGCAAAAACCAATCCGGCAGGGATTATAATTTTTAATAATTCTAACACGACGTTCATAATATATAAAGATAGGTATTTTTGATTTTTAAAAATTGTGTTAAAAATAAAAGCATAGTATATTGTGAAATATTTTAATGTACATTTATACCGGTGAAAACAACATTAAAAAATGGCATTTCAGCATTAACCTGCATGTGCTTTTTATTACAAGTTGTATATCTTATTTTCACTTCAACGATTTCAACACCTCAAGCCACTTATAAATACCAGTGGAACCCACTGCAAACCCAATACAACGTTCCTTTATTGATAACTGAAGAAGCCGAAGATGAATTTGAAATTGATATTAAAGCCTCCACTTTTGCATTTCAAACCTTTTTAATAATTGCTATTACTTTTACAACATTTTTAGGCTTATCGTATTGTTTTAGTTTTTACAGAACGTCTTCCTATAAATTAATAAATCTATTTGAATTACGCATGTTTAGAATTTGATTGGCACAGTACCTGTTTGCTAATTTTTAATTCTAAACCATATGTCATTTGATTTAAACAACACTATCGATTGTATCCGTAAATTCCTGCCACATCAGGCCAGTTTAAAGGATTTTATTCATCACAACACACTTGAGGCCTTTCAACATGAAGATTTTTTTTCAGCACTACAAAAGTCAAAATATTTATTTGGACATCAAACGCATTTAAACCTTCAAAGCTACCAAAACAAATTTTTAAATGGCGGTATTACCGTTGAGGCCTTAGAATATGCTATTAACACGTATGGTAATAATTGTATTAAACACTGTTTTGATTCTGCACTGTGGGCACCCTTACAAAAACCTACCGAACCACTTATTGGAAAATTTCGTGAAAAGTGGCAAAGTGATTATAATTTTGATATTGAACATCATGTGCAAATACCATTGTTTAAACTGCTTTCCTCGTATTTGGATCAGGGTGTTTCAATTACTACATTTCCAAAATCAGAACTTGGATTTTTAAATAGTGTATTAAAACTTAATGCTTCTAGTAAAAGTAAACTTTTTAAATCGCCCCGCATCCAAACTTTAATTTCTAAACCTTTTAATGCTTCTACACTTTTATACATACTGCTTGCAGATGAACAATACTATCAAACCTATATTTGGGATTTATTGTTTAGTCATCCAGGTTGGTCTGGATTTATAAATGTAGTTGATCATAACCCGCAAACACTTTTTAACACGGTTCCTATCAGTTTGCAGGATGTATGCTTAGTTGAATTATTACTTGAAATTGATGCATTGGATCAACATTTTGGCACACATTGGGCGCCCCTTGGGCATCAATCCGGCTGTTCCATTATACATGTTGAACAATTTAACACACATTTTACAGCGGATGTAGCGATAACCATATGGCAAAATGCACTGGAATGGACATGGTATGATCAATTAATTTCTTGTTTAAACAAAACGGTACCGGTACACGAACCAACACAATCAACGTCGGCACAATTGATATTTTGTATAGACGATCGTGAAAGTTCACTTCGCATGCATATAGAACAACTGGATTCTACATGTGAAACTTATGGTACACCAGGATTTTTTAATATCCCCATTTATTTTAAACCTTACGATAGTATACATTTAACAAAACTCTGTCCGGCCCCTGTTACACCAAAGCATTTAATTATTGAACATCAAAACCCTAAAATAAAATCCAAATCTTTTAATTTTCATCAACGTCCATTTACGTTAACCTATGGCTGGTTATTTTCATTAAGCTATGGTTTTGTTTCATTACTGTACTTAATTTATGATTTATTTTTTCCTCACGAACACGTTTCGGGAAGTATCGCTCATAAGCATCTCAGTGAAACTTCGGAATTACAATACGAATTTAAAAATCAAACGTATGATGCTAAACACAAAAGCCTGCAATTAGGATTTAAAACAGCTGAAATGTTCCATTTAGCATTTTCATTTTTAAATACCATGGGCTTAAAACACAATTTTGCACCATTAGTATATATTATTGCGCATGGCGCTTCCAGTCAAAATAATCCGCATTATGCTGCGTATGATTGTGGGGCATGCTCAGGACGGCCCGGCTCTGTAAATGCACGATTAATGGCATTGTTTTTAAACCGTAAAGATATTCGAAACGCACTTTTAAATGCCGGACTTGTAATTTCAGATGACACTCAATTTATTGCTGGATTACACGATACCACACGAGATGAAATAGTTTTTTACGATTTGGATCATTTAACTCCAGAAACTGTAAAAAAACATTTAAAAATTAAATTAACAATTAACCATGCGCTACAAAATAATGCTGCAGAACGTTCCCGTAAATTTGAAACCATTGCATTACAAGCTTCACTCACTAAAAAACATCAACACATAAAAAAACGATCGGTATCCTTGTTTGAACCTCGTCCTGAATTAAATCATGCATCAAACTGCTATTGTATAATTGGCCCTCGTAAATTCACTAAGAACATATTTTTAGATCGTCGTGCATTTTTAAATTCATACGATCCCTATTCTGATACACGCGGTGATATCTTAACCCAAATATTAAAACCTATAGGCCCCGTGTGTGGAGGTATAAATCTGGAGTATTATTTTTCGTGTGTTGACAACAATAAATTTGGCGCAGGTTCAAAGTTGCCACATAATGTGGTTGGATTATTTGGTGTTTCAAATGGTATTGATGGCGATTTAAGAACCGGATTACCTTACCAAATGATTGATTTACATGATCCCCTGCGTTTATTGGTTGTGGTGTATCAAAAACCAGAAATTGTATCTGATATTTTAAATCAACAACCTGAAATACATTCATGGTATTTAAATCAGTGGATGCATTTGATATGTATTGACCCGTTTACTTATGCAACATATAAATACACTAAAAATGGCTTTGTACCCTATTTTACTTTTACAAGTTCACAGCATTTTATAAAATCAGATCATCTTGTAAAATACAATTCGCGCACGCCGCTTCCAATTTCAATTATTACACATGCAAACTGAAATTTTAAATTTATTGATATACAGTGTATTTGGGCTCCCATTAATTTTATTTTTAATACTAGCCATTTTTAAAAATGCATCTGAATTAATTATTTATCGTATAAGTATTTGGGGTTATGGCATCCAAATTCTCTTAATTACTGCATTGTCTATTTATGAATTTGGATATTTTAATGCTAACCTGTTTTTTAAGAGCTTAACCTTATACAAATCTGAAGATTATGAATTTTATATTGCATTTTTTATAAATCCAAGCTGTATTTTGTTTTTAAGCACTGGAACCCTATTAAGTTTACTTATAACCGTGTTTAGTAAATACTATTTACATCGTGAGCAAGGATTTAATCGCTTTTTTACACATATACATTTATTTTATTTAGGGTTTGTAATTATTTGTATTTCTGGAAATTTAGAAACACTTTTTATAGGTTGGGAAATAATAGGAATTTGTTCGTTTTTACTAATTGCTTTTTACAGAAACCGGTTTTTACCTGTACATAATGCGTTAAAAGTGTTTACAATTTACCGTCTTGGTGATATAGGACTTCTCTTGAGTATGTGGGGCATTCATCATGCATGGCATTCCAATGTTAATTTTCAAAATATCGATGTTTTACCTCATAACATTTATACAAATAGCATATTAGTACAATTTATACTATTAATGCTACTTCTTGCCACCATGGCAAAATCGGCTTTATATCCCTTTACCACATGGTTACCCAGAGCCATGGAGGGGCCAACGCCTTCAAGTGCCATTAGCTACGGCGCGTTATCCGTTCATATGGGCATATTTTTACTTATTAAAACCTATGCCATTTGGCAACACAGCGTGTTGTTTAAAATTATATTGTGTGCCATAGGTATTATTACGGCGGTTGTTTCAACTTTAATTTCAAATACACAATCTACAATAAAAGGTCGTATTGCATATGCCACTGCTGCACAAGTAGGTTTAATGTGTATTGAATTGAGCTTTGGATGGATAACATTAACCATCTGGCATATTTGTGGTCATGCGTTTTTAAGAACCTATCAATTGCTGCAATCGGCATCCATTGTTAGTTTAAAAAATCAACAGTTTAAATTCCAAAAGCAATCATTTCAAATTGCAAATTCAAAACTTTCCGCTTTTAAAGCTACAGTATATACCCTTTGCTTAAAGGAATTTAATATGGATTTGGTTCAGCATTTTTATTTTTGGAAACCACTAAAATCTATAGGCAGATATTTAAAAATTAATACCTGGACTATTTTTTTTATACGAATAACGCCCATTTTATGCATTGGATTTCTAAACCGGTATGCACCTGTATACATCTCTGATATGATAAAAGATTACATACCTATTGTATTAGGTGTATTTGGATTGGGCCTCATTCTAAAAGCTTTTTCTGCTACAACTAATTTAAAATTAATAATGACTTTAATATTTTCAAATCATGTATTTGCATCCTTAGCTATTTCAAATAATGAGAAGTTACAAATGCATGAATTACTGTATTATTGGATTGGAATTGTATTAGGATTTGGCATTTGTATGTACGTTTTAAATTACATATTACAAACACACAAACAACTAAATATTACGCGTTATAATGGCTTGGTGTATTTTTTTCCAACTTCATCATTGTTTTTTTTACTGGGATGCTTAATGCTGAGTGGATTTCCCATTTGCACAACCTTTATTGGTGAAGATTTAATTTTTAGTCATATAAAACCCAATCAGGTATTATTAGTTTTAATCTTATCATTAAGTTTTATACTTGATGGATTAGCGCTAATTCGCATCTATGCACGAATATTTTTAGGACCAGTTGCAATTCATCAATACTTAAATGCATACAAACGATCGTAATTAAATCTCATGAAAACCAAACAAAAAAAATTAAAAATGAATTCAAACACACAACCACTCGACGGTATAAAAGGATTAATAAAACATTGGAAAAGCGAAAGCGTATCTGGCTTTTTAGTATTTTTATTAGCAATGCCTTTAAGTTTAGGCATTGCAAAGGCATCTTTGTTTCCTCCCTTGTATGGCATCTTAACCGCCATAGTTGGCGGACTGGTTGTTAGTATTTTTATGGGTTCAAAATTATCTATAAAAGGACCTGCAGCCGGATTAATTGTAATTGTTTCATCTTGTGTTTCTGCAATTGGTGAAGGTGAAAGCGGATGGAAAATGACGTGTGGCATTATAGCTGTAGCGGCTTTGCTTCAAATTGTATTTGGTGCATTAAAATGGGGAAGCTTAGCTGATTATTTTCCAGGAACGGCCATACATGGCATGCTTGCTGCCATTGGGATTATAATTATGAGTAAACAAATTAATTTATTATTTGGTGTAGATCCCATAAGCTTAAAAGGTCTAGAACCCATAGCGCTCTTAAAACACATTCCAAATAGTATACAGCATGAAAACACGCAACTTATGGAAATAGGATTAACCTGTTTAGGTTTAATGTTTATTTTAAATGGCTTGCCTTTTAAAATTTTAAAAACAGTTCCGGCACCATTAGTTGTATTAATTGTTTCTGTACCCTTGGGTATTTTATTACATATTAAAACGCAAGGCGCTATTCACAATTATGCACTTGTGCAAATTGGTTCTATAACCGATATATTTAATTCAGGATGGTTTCAGGCTGATTTTTCAGGAATTTATAAATTTCCAAGCATTGCGGTACAATATATTATTTTGTTTTCATTAATAGGAAGCATAGAATCGTTATTAACTGCAAAAGCCATGGATCGTCTTGATCCGTATAAACGTAAAACAAATTTTAATTCTGATTTATGGGCCGTTGGTATTGGCAATTTTATTTGTGGGTGTATTGGAGCATTACCTATGATTAGCGAAGTGGCTCGAAGTTCAGCAAATATAGCTTATGGTGCAAAAACAAGATGGTCAAATGTGTTTCATGGGTTATTTTTACTTTTAGCCATTTGCTTTGCAAAACCCATTATCGAATGGATTCCAAATGTTGCTCTTTCAGCCATGCTAATTTATGTTGGCTTTAAATTAGCCCATCCAAAATCATTTATTCATATTTGGAAAAATGGAAAACTTCAATTTCTTGTTTTTTGCATAACCATTATTGTTACCCTATTTACCGATTTATTAGTGGGTGTTTCCTCGGGTATTGCGTGTGAATTTTTAATTAATTGGAGCAAAGGTTTATCCCTTTTAAACACATTTAAATGCAATATTGCCAAAATTACAGAATCGGATATTGTAAAAATAAAAATTCAATCACCGCTTACTTTTTCCAATGTACATGTGCTAAAAAATACATTAAACGCATGTTCAAATGTAACAACCATTGAGATGGTTTCTACTTCATGGATGGATGAAACAGCACAACATTATATTTCGGATTGGATACAGGAACAACCCGAATCACGTCAATTAATTCAGTATTGAGCACTGCTCAATAAAGAAACCAAAATCGAGCAAAACATGGGTAGCTTGGTTTTGGTTTCTTTTATATATATTTATATGCTTGAAACAGTTAAAAAAAATTTACTTTGTGGGTCAGCTGTTTTGTATATGCATAATTCTTATGCAACCCCTTTACCTGTATTCTCATTCTCAATTATCCGGCCTTTACACTTTTGATGCTGCTCAACAAGATACCGACGGCTTTGATGTTGACGAATCTGAGTTTGAGATTCCTCCAAAACCAATTTTTTTCGCTTCTGCAAAGCTTTTAAATCTTCCTGTTTACAATAGCATCATTCACTTTACAAGTTTTAAAACCAGTCCTCCAACTCCCCCGCCCGATTCTAATTGAGTATTAAACGTTTTACGCATCTCAATTATAATAATCTTATGTTTAAATTTTTTTTAACGGATTTAAAATCCGGAATAGTCGTTTTTTTAGTGGCACTTCCACTTTGTTTAGGAATAGCATTAGCCCAAAATGCGCCCTTACTTTCAGGGCTTATTGGAGGTGTAATTGGTGGCATTGTAATTGGTGGCATTAGCGGTTCAAGACTTTCTGTAAGCGGTCCTGCAGCGGGATTAACCAGTATTGTATTAAACTCTGTAAGCGAGCTGGGTACATTTGAATTGTTTTTAACGGCCATTGTAATTTCAGGACTTTTTCAAATTTTATTAGCCGCCATACGTGCCGGTAGTATCGCGCATTATTTTCCTTCAGCCGTTATAAAAGGAATGCTCTGTGCTATTGGCATAATTTTAATAATTAAACAAATACCGCATTTAAGCGGATATGATGCGGATACCGAAGGTGATGAAGCCTTTTTGCAATCTGATGGTGAAAACAGTTTTTCAGCTTTTACCTCTACCCTTTCACATATCATGCCGGGATCAATTACAATTGGCCTTATATCGTTATTATTACTCTATATATGGGAATTAAAATGGTTTAAATCAAATGCCATAACCAACGCGATACCTCCGTCATTACTGGTCGTTTGTTTTGCAATTATAGCTGCTTTAGGATTTGAGCAGTTTATACCACAAATGGCCATTCGTGCTGAACACTTTGTTAATTTACCCAAATTTCAAAATATCGGTTCATTGCAAAACATGCTGATTAGTCCAGATTTTAGTGGTTTTTTAAATCCAGCCGTTTATGAAATTGCTTTTGTAATTGCCTTAGTAGCCAGTTTAGAAACACTACTCTCTCTTGAAGCTATTGACAGGCTGGATCCTGAAGATTCACAATCACCTCCCAACCGTGAGTTATTAGCGCAGGGAACCGGAAATACCATTTCTGGACTTTTAGGCGGATTACCCTTAACGTCCGTAATAGTGCGCAGTTCGGTAAATGTTAATTCAGGAGCAAAAACAAAAGTTTCAGCTATTATTCACGGATTTTTAATTCTAATTTCTGTATTGGGATTTCCTTGGGTACTTGAGCTCATTCCATTAAGTGCTTTAGCTGCAATTTTAATTTTTACGGGATTTAAACTGGCCCAGCCCAAACTCTTTGTAAGTGTTTATAAAAAGGGGTTTGACCAGTTTATACCCTTTATTATTACCTTAGGAATAATGCTTTTTACGGATTTGCTTAAGGGTGTTACTGCCGGACTAATTATATCGGTTGTATATATTTTACGTCAAAACCACCGTTCTCCATTTAAATTAATACAAGAAGAAATTAATGGTACATTTCATGTTTTTATTAAACTATCCACACATATTACGTTTGTTAATAAAGGAAAATTTTACGAGGTGTTTCACTCCATACCTAATTCATCAATAGTATACATCGATGGCGGAAAAGCGCAATTTATTGATAAAGATATTTTAGAACTAATTGAGCAATTTCAACATCAAGCCAAACGCCGGAACATTATAGTTCATTTAGAAGCTATTCCTATTAACATATGAAAACCGATTCACTTTACCAAAAACTCATCAATGGCAATAAAAAATATGCCATGGAAAAACGATTTGATGATCCTGAGTATTTTAAAACACTTTCACTTGGTCAAAAACCCGACTATTTGTGGATTGGGTGCAGTGACAGCCGGGTGCCCGCCAATGAAGTAACCGGCACGCAAAGTGGTGAAATATTTGTACACCGGAATATTGCCAATGTTGTAATTCATACTGACTTTAATGTTATGAGTGTTCTAGATTATGCGGTTAACGTTCTTAAGGTTAAACACATTATTGTATGTGGCCATTATGGATGCGGCGGCGTACGTGCTGCCTTGACCAACAATATGTATGGTTTTGTTGATTCGTGGCTAAGACATATTAAAGATGTTTACCATTTACATCAATCCGAATTAAATGCTATAATGGATGAAGATAAACGCGCAGACCGGCTTACCGAATTAAATGTGATTGAACAAGTTCGTAACCTGGCACAAACCAAAATTGTTCAAAATGCCTGGCATAATAAACAAGCATTACAATTACATGCATGGGTGTATGGCTTAAATAATGGGCTTATTACAGAGTTAAAACACATTTTAGATAATACAGCTGATATAGATTCTATTTACCGTTATGAGTTTTAAAATTCTTTACTTATAAAAGACGTCATTGAAAATGCCCCAGCAATAATCTGATCATTAAAAAATTGTACACTTTCATGTGGTTCTAAAACACCCATAGTATATAGCAATGGTAAATAATGTTCTGGAGTTGGAATGGCACGCTTTAGCGCCGTGTTGCCTATATTATAGTTACATAAATCAGATACCTGGCTGTTTTTAATCCAGTATTTTAGGGTTTCATTGGCCTCTACGGCCCAATCGTGTGCATATGGAAAGTTAAAATCCCCCGGGTGAAGCGCATCAAAATTCATATATGAAAAATTATGCACAATATTTCCACTACCTAAAATTAAAACCCCCTTCGATCGCAGGGCTTTTAATTCACGTGAAAATTCAAAGTGTGTCGAAGCGTTCCAGTTTGTATTTAAACTTAATTGAACCACAGGTATATCTGCCTCTGGAAACATATTTCGAAGCACCGACCATGCCCCATGATCCAATCCCCAAGTGTAATTGGGATGCACATTATACAATTGCCAAGCCTTACACGATTGATTGGCAAATTCAGGAGCGCCGGGTGCTAAATACTGCACGTGGTATAGTGCATCAGGAAATCCACCAAAATCATAAATGGTGCGGGGATTGGGCATTGCCGTAATTTGAACCCCTGAAGTTTCCCAGTGGGCGGAAACAACCAAAATCAATTGAGGCTTGGCAAGCTGCCTTCCCATAGCTTTCATGCCTCTGCTAAAAACATTATCTTCAATAGTGTTCATGGGACTACCATGCCCAATAAATACCACAGGATGTAATAAACTGGGTTTTAAATTCTTTAATACATTACTTAGCCCCATAGCTCCAAATGTAAGACGTCCTGAATATGCAATCCATTGCCGTCTGTTCATATAACAAATGTCGTATTTGATTTTTAACTAAAATAATTTCATCTTAAATTAATACCTTCGCTGTTGGCCTATTATGAATGCCCATACCATCCGACAACAATTTTTAGACTTTTTTAAATCTAAAGGTCATACCATAGTACCCAGTGCACCTATGGTTGTTAAAAACGATCCCTCACTGATGTTTAATAATAGTGGCATGGCACCGTTTAAAGACCTGTTTTTAGGCAATGCACCTATAATTCATGCACGTATTGCCGATACGCAAAAATGTTTACGCGTTAGTGGCAAACATAATGATCTCGAAGAAGTTGGCGTTGATACCTACCATCATACAATGTTTGAAATGTTAGGTAATTGGAGTTTTGGAGATTATTTTAAGACGGAAGCCATTGCCTGGTCATGGGAATTATTAACGCGTGTGTATGGCATAAGCCCGGATCGTTTATATGTAACTGTATTTGAAGGCGCTGCAGAAGAAAACATTCCATTTGATACGCAAGCCTACAACGAATGGCTTAAATGGATACCCAAAGAACGTATATTAAAGGGATCTAAAAAAGACAATTTTTGGGAAATGGGTGAAACAGGGCCCTGTGGTCCATGTTCGGAAATTCATTACGACGGCCGTTCAGATACAGAACGTCATAGCCAATCTGGTGCTTCACTTGTTAATGCAGATCATCCTCAAGTTATTGAAATTTGGAATAATGTGTTTATGGAATATGAACGCAAGGCAAATGGTGAACTGGTAGCATTACCCAAAAAGCATGTTGATACTGGCATGGGCTTTGAGCGATTGGTTCGTGTTTTACAGGGTAAAAACAGTAATTACGATACGGATGTCTTTCAACCCTTAATTCAAAAAATTGAAGAACTTTCCGGATTACGATACAGCGCAACTGATGAACACTTGCACAAATCAAAACAGGTGATTAACATTGGCATGCGCGTTATAGCAGATCATATTCGTACCATTGCATTTAGTATAGCAGATGGACAATTACCCGGTAATACCGGAGCGGGATATGTTATTCGACGCATTTTACGACGTGCTGTAAGGTATGGCTACCAATCTCTAAACTTAAAAGAACCTTTTTTATTTAGAATTGTGCCCGTATTAGCAATTCAAATGGGTAAAACCTTTCCTGAATTGCAAAATCAAAAATTATTAATAGAACGCGTTATTCGTGAAGAAGAGCTAGCTTTTTACAAAACCCTTGAAAATGGATTAAAACGCATTGATCAGATTTGTGCAGAGGCCATTTCAAGTCATAAAAAGCAAATAGATGGTGTCATGGCCTTTGAGCTTTACGACACCTTTGGATTTCCATTAGATTTAACAGCACTTATAGCACGGGGATATAATTTAAATTTAGATGAGGCAGGATTTGAAGCTGCTTTAGAAATACAAAAACAACGCTCGCGAAAAGCAACAGCCACTGAAGCTAGCGATTGGATTTATAATTCAGAAGCCATTGATGCATCCGCAGCTGTGAGCTTTGTGGGATATACAGACTTTGAAACAAAAACCCGCATTCGCTGCTACCGAAAACAAAAAGTTAAACAATCTACACTATTTCAAATTGTGTTAGAAAAAACACCTTTTTATGCTGAAAGTGGTGGACAAGTTGGCGATGGCGGAACTATAGAAATTGGAGATGAATGTTTACAGGTTATAGATACCCGTAAAGAAAATGGAATTCCAATACATTTTGTTGATCGATTACCCAGTCATCCCGAATTAGAATGTATTGCACGTATTGATAGCATTAAACGCTCTGACACGGCGCGCAATCACTCTGCAACCCATTTATTACATGCTGCATTACGTACACTATTGGGAAATCATGTTGAACAAAAAGGAAGTTTAGTACATCCCGACTACCTAAGATTTGACTTTTCTCATTTTTCAAAAATCAGTTCAGAAGAATTGCAGCAAATTGAAAACCTTGTAAATAATACTATAAAAAAACACCTTAACTCCGAAATACATGAAATGGCATTAAAAGATGCCAAAACACTTGGTGCTATGGCCCTATTCGGTGAAAAATATGGTGAATACGTACGTGTTGTAAAATTTGACTCCTCTTTTTCCATAGAATTATGCGGTGGAACACATGTTAAAAATACCGGTGAAATAGGGTTTTTTAAAATTCGTTCCGAATCGGCTGTAGCTGCCGGTATTCGTAGAATTGAAGCCATAACCGGCAGAGCCACCGAACAATGGTTACAACACGAATTAACTTTGTTAAATCAAATACGTGAACAGTTAAAATATCCCAAAGATGTTTTTAAAAGTATTTTACAATTAGGGGAAGAAAAATTACAACAGCAAAAAGAACTTGAACAGGTGTATACCGAATTTTGTAAATACAAAAAACAGGAATTAATTACACAAATTAAAACCTCCGCCACGGGAACCCGCTTTGTAATATGCCGACTTGATTTTAACAGCCCCGAAGCACTTAAAACGCTGTTATTTCAACTTCGTGAGGAACACCCACAATTTATTTGTATTGTAGCCGGCATCGTTCGTAAAAAGCCAAGTATCTCTATCGTTATTAGTGATGATTTATGTTCGCAGTACCAACTTAACGCAGCAGAATGGATACGTCAATTAGCAATTCATATTAAAGGCGGTGGTGGAGGTCAATCATTTTACGCACAAGCCGGAGGAACTGATGCCAGCGGATTAGATACCGTTTTAAAAAGCGCAGAATTATTAATACCGTAATTATAATTCCTGAATACGGTATTTTAAGTTTTATAAATTAATTTAGCCCTGGGTTTTAATTTTTAGCCTTAACGTAGCGTGATTCAACGTTTTTCCAGTTAATCACATTAAAAAAAGCATTCATGTAATCCGGTCTACGATTTTGATATAAAAGATAGTAAGCATGTTCCCAAACATCCATACCTAAAATGGGAATGCCTTTACATTCTGCAATATCCATTAAAGGATTATCTTGATTGGGTGTGCTGCAAACACATAATTTACCATCGGGCTTTACACATAGCCAAGCCCAACCACTTCCAAAACGCGTTGCACCAGCCTGTGTAAATGCAGTTTTAAATGCTTCAAAACCACCCAAATCATTATTAATTGCATCAGCCAATGCTCCTGAGGGTTTTAAATCAAACTGAGGGCCAATAACATCCCAAAATAAACTATGATTATAATGCCCTCCACCGTTATTTCTAAACGCTGCGGGATATTTTGAAATATTTTGACAAATAGCCTCAATTGTATTGTGTTCTGAAGGCGTTGCAGATAATGCCGTATTTAAATTGGTTACATATGCCTGATGATGCTTACTATGATGAATTTCCATAGTTTTAGCATCAATGTGTGGTTCAAGCGCGTTATACGCATAGGTAAGTTTGGGTAATTCAAATGCCATAAAATTTTTTTCAAAAATACATATAGATTATTCAAAAAAAAAGCCCTCTGTTAAAAGAGGGCTTAAAAGCGTGTTTTTTAACCTATTTTATTCTTTAATTAATTGCAGGGTTTCAGAACGTTGCTCTGAAGTAATATTTAAATAATATAAGCCATTAGATAATGAACTGATATTTATGTCGTGATTTGAATCGTTTATTGAATCTTGTAATATTATTCGCCCACTAATATCAGTTAAAATAAGTTTGTATGCTGCAGGATATCCTAAGTTTATCTTAAAGGATTCTCGACTTGGGTTAGGAAAAACAGTCCATTTTACATAAGCGTTTTCCGAAATACCGGTACATGAATTAACAAACACTTTAAGTGTTGCTGTACTAGTACAGTTATTGGCTGCAGTTCCTGTTACTGTATAAGAGTAAATGTTGCTATTGGTAGGTGTTAATACAAACGAACTTGTAGTAACACCGGTATTCCAAGAATATGTATTAGCACCCGAAGCTGTGATACTATTGGTTTCATTGATACACATAACGGTTCTATTTACTGTAGCAGTTACCGTTGGATTTTGTGCCATAGTTATAGCAACAGAGGCTGTTAAAAAACAAAAATTAGAATCTAAAGCTGCAACTGTGTAAACAGTATTTTGAACCGGACTTACCAAAATATTACTAAACGGATTTGTTCCGTTCCAAGTATAGGAAGTTGCACCGGATGCCGTTAAATTAATTGACTTTCCAATACATACGGTTGAAGCTGGCGTTACGGTTAAACTGTTAGAATTAATATTTACCAATACGGTAGCGGTTTGATTACATCCTGCAGAGCTGGTACCTACTACCGAATATACTGTAGATATTAAAGGATTAACGGTTGTTGTTGAACCAAAAGCTCCGTTACTCCAACTGAACGTATTTGCACCTGATGGATATGTGATGCCAGCAGATAATTGTGCGGTATCACCTACACAATACAACACTTTATTAGCAAGCGCATACGTATTTGGTAAAACATTAACCAAAATGGCAATGCTTGATGAAGCATTACAACCTAAGGCATCATATCCAATTACCTGATATGAAGAACTAATAGTAGGTGACACAGCAGTGGTATTTCCAGTAGCTGCATTACTCCAAGAATACGTAACCGCTCCACTACCGGTTAGTATTGCAGTTTGTAATTGACATATAGCAGTAGTACTCGGTACAATTGTTACAGTTGGGTTATTAAAAACAGTAACATTGGCAATTGCAGCAATTGGAGAAATACATCCATTTGTACCCGTACCAGTAACCGCAAAACTTGTGGTTTGAACGGGCGAAACAGTTCCATTTAAATTTGAAAGGCCGTTTACAGAATATGTATTTGCTCCGGATGGATTGATGCTGTATGTATTACCTAAACAAATTGTGCCATTAGTTACAACTAATGTAGGTGAAGGTATTACTGTTACGTTTGCAGTTGCAGAACTTGCTGAAATACAATTGTCAGTACTGGTTCCAGTTACTGTATAAAATGTATTGGTTACTGGTGCTACAGTGGCACTACCTCCCGAAATGGTATAGGTATTGGCACCTGAAGGATTGATTGTAAACCCATATCCGGTACAAATGGTTCCGCTATTTACTGTTATTGTTGGTAATGGAAACACAACTAAGGTTTGTGTTATTACACCATTACAAGGTGTTGCTCCGGTACCAGAAACTGTATAAATAGTTGTTACTGTTGGTGATACCACCAATTGCGTTGTGGAGGTATTGGTATTGGCCCACGTATACGTATTGGCGCCCGATACGGTTAAAGTAGCGCTATTTCCTAAGCAAAATGCAGTAGATGAAGCAACCACATTTAAATTGGGTGCCGAATACATATTAACTGTAACTGAGGCATTTGTATTTGAAGTTGAACGGCAACCATTTGCACCCGTACCCGAAATGGTATAAACAGAGGCCGCAATAGGATTTACGGTTGCAGTTGCTCCTGTTAAAGTAGAGCCTCCAGGTATAGCATAGGTATACGAAACTGCACCGCTTGGACTTAAAATAAAGGGTGAACCCGGACAAACCGAACCTCCTGAGGCTGAAATTTGAGGAGGCGCAATAATATTTACACAGTAATCTTCGGTTTCACCCCAAGTATAATTACCAGTTGGTCCTGGCACAGCACCTTCAACTGCAATTACACGTAAACGGGTTGTACCTAAAGTGACATTTGCCGGAATAGAAAATGTTCCTGTATTATTTCCTTGTATTACACCTGTAGTAACATTAACCAATAACTCACCGGGCCCAGTAAAAAGACCATCCTGATTCCAGTCGGCATAAATACTATATTGTACTCCATACCATCCATTACAAGTACCTAATTGTACAGTATAATTTTGAATACTTGATGGACATAAATCTGGGGGCACCACAAATCCAGTATAATTACTATATCTATTTTGAATAGATCCTGGACCGGGACCAATTGAAGCACAGGTGCTATTATTTACCCAGTTACCAATTTTAACAGATAAAATTTCTTCATCAAATGCATCTGATGCCCCAGAAGCTCCATAAGCGGCACAAACACAAGGACCTGGATTAACTACAGAATACGATATTACACTTGAAGTATTGGATAATGCACTAACCGTACAGGTTGTAATAAGCCGGTAATAGGTGGTAGAAATGGTAGATGTTGTTATAGATGACGTTGCCGATGCGGCACCTAAATTTGTGTAGGGACCGGCCAAAGCATTGGATGACTGCCATTGAAAAGTTAATCCACTTGAATTGGAAAGACCTGTTGCATTTAAAATAAATGCAGCACTTGGACAACCTGTAGCACTACTAATAGTTGCTACACCTGCATTAGGTGTACCCGAACAAGCGGGATTTCCCAAACGAAACAATCGATTATCTCGGCATGTTGCAGCTGTACCGCATGTAGAATTGGTATTAATAGCAATATAATGGTTTCCTGCTACAATAGCGGTCCATTGTAATGGAGAGGTACCTGCAGCAACTACAGGTCCGGTATTTGAACCGCTACGTATTGTTATAAAATCTGTAGGAATGGAAGACGAGGAACTGTAAGTTGCACCAGCAACAACACCAGTAACGGTAGCGTATTCCATTGCATAGTTACAAGATACGGTAGCACCTAAACCCGGACCAGGCGCAGCCATGGTTCCGTATGCAGAGGTATTGGTACATGTACCGGCACCATTTGCACCAAAACATCCAATACGCGTATCTCTGCATAAAGCAGCCGTGCCACAACTATTGTTTGTATTAATATGCTGGTAATAGGTTCCTGAAACGGGAGCGGTCCAAATTAAAGGTGTAATGCCAAAAGCCACCACCGGACCATTTACTGCACCTTGACGTATAGTGATAAAATCACTGGCAATACTGGAAGTGCTTGAATAGGTTCTACCGGCAACCACCGTAGAAATTGTTCCATATTCGCCACCATAATTACAACTAGTTACTTGTACCGATACTCCCTGAGCTGGCGCTACTGCCGAACCAAACGGACTTGCATTTGTACATTGCGCGTAAATATTATTTACTGTACAAAAAATTAAAAAAATTAAAATAAATTTGGATAATCTATATTTC
>RFNG01000117.1 GCA_009927275.1 Sphingobacteriia bacterium
ATTGGGATTAATTCAAGGAAAGATTTAATGGATTCTAATTACAAAACTATCCAAGATGATTTAGCGAAAGCGGGTATAACGCCTCACCTCAATATTTTCTATTCGATTGAAATGGGTTTGCAGGGTAAAAGTTGGCAAGAAATCACCCCTATCCAAAAGCAAGAAATCCGCAACGCACTGGCCTATGAAAAATATTAGCAAGAATATATTGGAGCAAATTAGTTTTAATACACTACTGTATTTCGCATTTGGAATATTTGTTTTTTTGCTCATTTGGAAAATTCTTGCTCCAAAAATTGGATGGAGAAGAATTCAACCCCAAGCCGAAACAAAACCTCATTTTTTTAAACATGATATCCTCTATTCTTTCTACTCCATCATATTAAGCTCGCTACTTACGGCAATATTACTTTTTCTTGAATCAAAGGGTGTAACCAAATTATATTGGAATTTCGAACAACATAATATAATATGGGGATACTCACAGCCTGTTTTTTTCATCTTTTTTTATGATACATATTTCTATTGGACACACAGATGGATGCATCATCCAAAAATCTATCGGTTTATTCACAAGAAACACCACAAAAGCACCGACCCGTCACCATTAACTATATTCTCATTTCATCCTTTGGAAACCGTTATTGAGTTCATACCATTCCTAGTCACTCCTCTCATCCTTCCCGTTTACTGGCCGGCATTTTTCTTGTGGCAAACCATTGATTTAATTAACAATCTGTTTGCTCATATTGGATATGAATTCTACCCCAAAAACTGGACTTCAAACCCACTTCTCAATGTAAAAACCACCTCAACGCATCATAATTTGCATCATGAAAAGTTTGTCGGTAACTATGGATTATATTTCACTTATTGGGATAAATTAATGAATACAGAAATCGGCGAATATCATGATAAATTCAAGGGTATATATAATCGTCGATATGACCATCAGTCATAAAATTATCGCGTAACACCAATCGGTTAACAAGACACCTTTTACGGATGTCCACTCTCACAAATAACCACAACCCTGAGATATCTATTTAAATTATAGAGCATTAAATATTCAACAACCGGCAAATGGTTGTATTTTCGGTCAATTAAGGGAGCAACTAAAAAGATAAAAGGGTTATACTTGTATAGTGTAACCTTTTTTATTTAAACCCTTTTAAGAATTGAAAAGGGAACTATTCTTAAAAAGAGTGCAATCAATCTCCATCTTTTCGTGATGTAAACGACTTGTTTCTTTTTCCTTATGGCTTCAAATATTTTTTCAGCCGCTTTTTGAACGGAGGCAACCCAAAAAAGACCTTCACCTTTTGCCATTGCAGTATCAACAAATCCAAGTTAAAAACGAATATCTAATATAGTTTATTTAAAGTAATTTCAAGTATTACAGTTTTTAAGGCTTTTTAAAATAAATTGTAATAAAAAAACCAAACGTAATTGATGTTTTATGGAGATTATAAATTGAAATAGAAATCTTATTTAAGCTTTTTAATAAACCAAAAATCTTTTTGCATGGTTTTTCCTAGAGGAAAATCATACATAATACCTGTATTTGTAAATCCGTGTTTTTCATAAAAGCCACGGGCTCTAAAATTATATTCCCAAACAGACAAGTATAAAATATCATAATCTTTTTCTTTAGCAAAATTAATGGCATATTGCATCAAGCTGTTAGCTACTCCGGTTCCATGATATGCTTTTAAAACGTATAAGCGTACCAGCTCCATACATTTTTGCGCTTTAAATTCTACAAGGGGGCAAGCTTGTATATCATTAATTCGCATATAACCTTGTACCATTAAATTATCTTCATAAAAAAAGAAATTATCATTTGTGTTTTGCAATTCAATGGTACATTGTTCTGTGTTAAAATATCGTGCTACAACTTGTTTCATATCCTCTTTTGTACAGGTGCCTTCAAACGTGTTGGTAAAAGTTGTAATTCCAATTTCCTGCAGTAATTTAATATCACTTAATTGAGCCTTTCGTATCATTGGTGTAAATGTTTTATTAATAAAAGTATTTATTTTAATAATTGTTTAGTATGTTTCAGTGTAATAAATTAACTGCTAAATAGCTTATTTTATATAAATTTAAATACTTGTACAACATGATACATTGGCATGTAAATCCAGCTCCTGAGGCACCCTTTTACGCCTCAATTTTTAATTATATTTTATCGGACAATCTGGAGTTATATGATGAATACGATCAACTTACAATTCAACGCGTAAAAACCATGTCCGGTTTTTTGGGGTATGAGGTTATGCGTGATCAAAAACGGGGTTCATTTATTAGCTACTGGGACACACTTGATTCTATTCATCTTTGGTCTAATGACCCATTACATAAAAAGGCAAAAACATTGGGACAATCCCAGTGGTATACATATTACCATTCAGAAATTGTTCAGGTTTTACGTTTTCATCAATATCAAACCGAATGCAAAGGGCAATAGGTGTTTTAATTTACATGGGGTGTATTGGTATTGGTAGTTTTACCAATGCTGCTTTGATTTCTCTAGGATATACTCTAATACCACCGCCAGAGGGCTTTAATATGGCTCATCCGGTGGAGTTTCAAAATGCAATTGCGCACATGCATGCTAAACATTTTATATTTCCTTTTTTGGCACATGGCTTTGGCACGTTTTGTTCGGCCTGGCTATGGTGCAGTATTAAACGAAAGGCAACATGGAAAGCAACACTTGGTATTGCCGCAGTTTTTTTTAGCGGAGGACTTTATATGGCTTTTATACTGGATGCTCCAATTATTTTTGAAGCATTAGATTTATGTTATACGTATTTTCCAATGGGCCTCCTGGGTTATAGCTTACGCTTAAAAACTACTCAATGTGTTTAGGCAATTAAGTTAATACATGCCTGCATACAGGTATGTTATTTTTATACAATACCATAACAATAAGTACGCTATAAAATTGGATATGGTAACAAGACTGTTAGCGTTTTGTATTCTTAGGCCATATTATGTCCATGTCTTTTAATAAATACCCCGCATCGGCATAAACATCAATAAGCCATAAGGTAAAACGTATATCTAAAACAATATTTCGGCAACGCTTTACGTCATACGAAATATCACTCATGGTACCTTCCCAATTACGGTCAAAATTGGTACCTATCAATTCGCCCTTAGCATTTAAAACCGGGCTTCCGCTGTTACCACCCGTAGTATGATTACTTGCAATAAATGCCGTATGCAGTTTACCGTCGGTTGCTGCATATTTATTAAATTTTGAAGACGTATACAAAGTTTTTAAACGTTCTGGTATATTAAAATCCATGGCACCCGTAGCATGTTTTTCTATAAGGCCATCAAGGGTTGTAAAATAATTCATATAAATACCATCTTTTGGAGTATAACCTTCTACTTTACCGTAAGCAATGCGTAAAGTACTATTTGCATCCGGATAAAATTTACGCTCAGGAAACGCTGTTAACAATAAACTCATATATTGACGTTGCAGTTGTGCTATAGATTTTTCAATTACTGCAGCAGGCATAAATACATGGGTTTGATAATCGCTGAATAAACGCGCCATAAATTGAATCAAAGGATCTTTATACAATGCGTTCCATTGGTTTTCAAAATCACTAATACAAGCTTTTAAAGCTGAGGTTTGAGTTAATATACTGCGCTGAAACAAATAAAAATTCAAAAATTCTGCATTGGAATTAAATGCTTTATATAATGAGTCGGCATAAACTGTGGCTGGTCCAGATGTTCGGTTGTTAAAATAAAATGTAAGCATTGATTTACCCAATTCATGATCTGTTTTTAGGTTTACATTTTTATAGGGTAATTGAGGAATAATACGTTGTGATAAATCTTGGTATTGGTTTGGCAAACCCGCTTTTTTCTTTTGTAATTCTATGGCCAGGCGGTGTAAATCTAAAGCAAGTCTAAACAGGTCAACACCTAAAATACATTCCTGAAATAAATCTTGGTCTTTACTTAAAGGGGCATATTGTTTATATGCATCCACAAAGGCATTTAAAATACTATAAGCATTGGTCTTTAAATCAATTTTAGGTTCCAGGCGCTGAATCAATTCGGATTCAAATGTTTGTTTTTTTTGTAAGGCAAATGTTTCTTTTAAGCCTACAAGCTCACCCGACCATTTTTTATAGGCATTGGCAATACCGGCGTGTTTATTGGCATACATCAGTTTTAATGTATCATTTTGTTGCATCGCCGATTCAATAATTTCAAGACGTTTTTTTCTAATTTCAACCCGCAGCGGATCTTGTTGATTCATAATAAAAGCTACGGCTGCAGAAGGTAAATATTCCTGTGTTCGCCCAGGAAATCCGTACACCATGGTAAAATCACCTTCTTTTACGCCTGTTGCATTTATGGTAAAATGATACGGTGCGCGATAGGGTATATTGGAGCTGTTATAGTCAGAAGGGGCATTTTGTGCATTGGCATAAATTCTAAATAAACTAAAATCGGCATTGTGGCGGGGCCAAACCCAATTATCGGTTTCTCCTCCAAATTTCCCAATATCTTCAGGTGGGGCTCCAACCAATCGGATGTCGGTAAAAGTTTGGGTTTCAATCCAGTAAAATACCCTGCCATAATAAAAGCCTCTTACAAAACCCTGTTTACCCTCCGTTTTCTTTTGTGATTCGTATGTAGCCATATGTGTTTTAATTACTGAATCGCGTTGCTGTTCTGATGTAAATGCTTCCGCCTGATTTAAAATAATTAAACTTACATCCACTATAGATTTAACAAAGCTTACACTAAGTCCTTTGCAGGGTAATTCATCAGCCGGTGATTTGGCAAAAAAGCCCTGTTTTAAATGGTTTTTATCTACGGTACTTAAGGCACTTATGGCTCCATACCCACAATGGTGATTGGTTAAAAGCAATCCGTTTTTAGAAATAACTTCTGCCGTGCAGCCACCTCCAAATAACGCAACACCATCTTTCATGCTGATACGGTTAATGCTGTAAAGTTGTTCAGCTGTTAATTTAAATCCATTGCGCTTCATGTCTTCTATGTTTAAGGCTTTTAGAAATTGGGGGAGCCACATCCCCTCATCAGCCCTTATACAGGTTGTTAAAATAAATAAACTCAGCGTTAAAAAGATATGTTTCATAAGGTGTTTGTTAATTGCCGATGCGCCATAATACGTATGGCACTGTCTAAGCTAATGTGCTTGCTTTCACTTAGGTTTGTTGAGGCTTTAAGTAAATAGGGGGTTTGACGAATGGTTTGAATAGCCGATTTAAGCTGTTTTTGTTGTGACGCATGCTGGTAAAATAATTTTGGATTTTGAAAAAGTGTATAAGCAGATTCTATAAAACCATTTCCAAAATCGCTGAGATTTGCGTCGGAATATACCAACATGACTACTTTATGTTGTAATAGTTCGGTTTTTAAATCAAGCTCCCATGCTTCAGAAGCATTTTCAGGCTTGGGTACAATTTTATTGTTATAATACCAAAATGATCCACCCCCAAAACAGTACTGTTGTATCCCCATATATACCGGTCCGTACCAATAGCTGTCGCCAATTGTTAAAACCGGAAATATATTTTTATCCGGACGATTTTCAAATTGTATTTGAGGATATGCCAAAGTAACATCTTGCTTGGGCAAGCGGTATAAATTCATACTGCGTAACACATCGGCATCGCGCTCACGAGCTGTATCTGAAAGCTCAATAGTTTTAAAACTAAAATCCGGTAAATCGGCATGTATCATTTGTTCCAAATGTCGTATAATGGTATCAACTGCCAAACACTCACCATAATAAGACCAATGATGACCATATTTGGGAAAGAGTGGGTAGGGTACTTTAGAATTAATATTATCAAACCACGTATATAAATCCAATACATTTAATTTAAGTTTTTGTGCTTGACTGTTAAATACCTGATGATTGGTGGTTTTGTATGCATGTTTATATTTTAAGGGTATAAAAGGTTTGCACGCCATGCCTTTACCTGGTAAAAAAACAGTAAGCATTTCAATATTATGGGCTTTTAGCGAATCCTGAACCGATTTAGCCTTGCGCATTTGTTCAGCAATACGGGCTTCAGAAATACAATCGTCACCATATGCCGAAAAAATATAGTTTTCGCTAAAAATATACTGTGATAAACCCGAAACAAAACCTTTAGTGCGAATGGTGTTAAAAGCTTCGTAAAACAACTGATTATTTAGCCGCACCATCAAGCCTTTTAAACTCCAGTGGTCTTGCCAGTACGATGATAAAACCGATTGATAATAGCCCGAAAACCAGTCTTTAAAATTAAATTCGGGTTTATTGTTTTGTAAAACCATACCTGTTAACCCGGGATCATCATAAGCTGTTGTTTGATTAATATCGTGTTTTTTATAGCGTATGTAACTGTAAATTAAGGGTAGCGAAATTGCCAGCCATATTACAAACACTACACCTTTATGTTTTTTAGATGCCATTAAAACCTAAAATAAATAAAAGGGTTAAATTCTGTTGCTGCAATAAATGACAAGCTAATATAAAACAACACTATGGCACCCATTGTAAAGTACCAGTAGTGCTGTGGATTTTTAAATTCAGAAAAAACATACTCTTGAACTCGGTTTAAAGGTTTTAGCAATGTCCAAAACGAAAACAGTATACACAAAATAAATACGGTTGTAAACGTATTTTGTAAGGCAAATTTTCCATCTGTAAAATCCATTGAAAAACATTTACTAATAAAATATTGTGCTTGTGACAGCTGTTCAGATTTAAATACAATCCATCCCAAGCACACCACTAAAAAGGTGTATAATACTCTTAATAGGCGAGGTAAGCGTTTCAAAATAGCATTTAAAAATGCACGTTCCAAACATAAAAACAAACCGTGGTAAGCGCCCCAAAGTATAAAATTAAAACTGGCCCCATGCCACAGTCCCGAAATTAAAAAAACTAAAATTAGATTTTTATAGGTATTAAAAATTCCGTTTTTATTTCCGCCAAGCGGTATGTATAAATAATGACGCATCCATTGCCCCAAACTGATATGCCAGCGTTTCCAAAAATCAGTAATACTTTCGGCGGTGTATGGATTATTAAAATTATCAGCCAATCTAAATCCCATCATACGTCCTAAACCTATAGCCATGTCACTGTACCCACTAAAGTCAAAATAAATCTGAAAGGTATACGCTAATGCACCTACCCAGGCGGCTACAGTATTTATATCCTGGGTATGTAATTGAAATACCGCATCAGCTTGCTGACCTATGGTATTGGCCAAAATTACTTTTTTGGAAAGTCCAATGCAAAACAACCAAAATCCACTTATTTTAAGTCCTGCATGATCTTGTTTATAACGATGTACCAGGGCTTCTGCCATATCTTTGTAACGTATAATAGGGCCGGCAATAAGTTTTGGAAAAAACATGATGTAGGTTTGATAGGTCCATACGTTTTGTAGGGGTTTTTGCTCACCACGATAAACATCAAAAACATAGGTTAAGCTTTCAAATGTATAAAACGAAATACCAATGGGTAAAATAATGTCTAAACTGGGAGTATTAATTCCAAATAAAAAATGAAAACTTTCAAGAAAAAAATTCATGTATTTAAAATAAACCAGTAAACCCAGATTTAAAACAAGTGAAAGGATAAGCCAAACATGCGCTGTGGATGTACCTCGCGAATTATAAATACGTTGAACTAAATAAAAGTCTAATGCGGTGGTGGTTAAAATAACAATACAAAATTTTGGACCACCCCAGCTGTAAAGTAAAATACTGGCAAGTAATAAAATAGTGTTTTTATAACGAAACGGAACTACATGGTAAAACAATAAAAATACCGGCAAAACATAAATTAAAAAGGGTATACTGCTAAATACCATGTGGTGCAAATATAATGGGATGTCCTAAACATCAACCGTTTCAAATTTACACGACTTTTACACAATTAATACCTAATAAATTCATCATCAATATTCGGCTTGAGCTCAAATTCTACTAATTTTGTACAATCTATGGCAGTTAAAAAAACACCGGTTAAAATAACGTCTCGCTTTGAACAATCAGATTACTTAAAGTGGTATGAATCCATGCTACTAATGCGCCGATTTGAAGAAAAGACAGGACAGGTTTATGTTCAGCAAAAAATTAAAGGGTTTTGCCATTTGTACATTGGACAAGAAGCAATTGTAGCGGGTACTGTTAGTGCAACCAAACAGGGTGATAAACATATTACCGCATACCGTGATCACGCCCATCCTATTGGTTTGGGACTTCATCCCAAATATGTAATGGCCGAAATGTACGCTAAACGCACGGGATGTTCAAAGGGTAAAGGTGGCAGTATGCACATTTTCAGTAAAGCATATAATTTTATTGGGGGACACGGTATAGTAGGGGGGCAGGTACCTTTAGGCGCAGGCCTTGCTTTTGCTGAACAATATCTTAATACTGGAAATATTTGTGTTTGCTCAATGGGTGATGGTGCTGTTAGGCAAGGGGCTTTACACGAAGCTTTTAACATGGCCATGACCTGGAAATTACCCGTAGTTTTTATAGTTGAAAATAATCAATACGCCATGGGAACATCCGTTGAGCGCACCAGCAATGTGCGCGATTTATGGAAATTAGGATTGGCCTATGATATGCCCAGTAAACCGGTAGATGGACTCACCGTTGAAGCTGTACACGAAGCTATTGAAGATGCAGCATCTCGTGCCAGGCGTGGTGATGGCCCCTCATTTCTTGAAATGAAAACGTACCGTTATAAAGGCCATAGTATGAGTGATGCGCAAACTTACCGTACAAAAGAAGAAGTTAAAGCTTATCAAGAACAAGACCCTATAGAAAAAGTGCTTAAAACATTAAAAAGCAATTCGTGGATTGATGATGACGGAATTGCTGCAACTGAGGCCCGTGTTAAAGCCCTTGTTCAAGAATCTGTAGAATTTGCTGAACAAAGTCCTTATCCTGAACCGCATGAACTTTTTGAAGATGTTTATGCAGAACCTGGATATCCTTATATTCCACATCATTTATAAATTTATGGCAGAACTTGTAAAAATGCCCAAGCTAAGTGATACCATGACCGATGGTGTTATTGCGAAATGGCATAAAAAAGTTGGTGATACGGTTAAAAGCGGTGAACTTTTAGCTGAAATTGAAACCGATAAAGCCACTATGGATTTTGAATCGTTTCAAGACGGTGTACTGCTGCATATCGGCGTTGCCGAAAAGGGTAGAGTTCCTGTTGATGCGCTTATTGCTATTTTAGGCCAAAAAGGCGAAGATATTACAGCTTTACTAAATACCGCTGTAGAACATCCTCAAAACAATAATCAAAATGTACCCATTGAAACGGTACCTCAGGCAGACACCAAAATATCTTTGCCAAAAGGAGTAGAGATTGTTAGAATGCCTAAACTTAGTGATACCATGACAGATGGCACTTTAAGCAAATGGCATAAAAAAGTTGGAGATCATGTAAAAAGTGGTGAGCTTTTAGCTGATATACAAACCGATAAGGCTACTATGGAATTTGAATCGTTTCAGGACGGTGTATTAATCTATCAAGGTGTTTCCGAAGGTGCATCAGTTCCGGTAGATGCCCTTTTAGCCATATTGGGTAATGGCTCTGAAGATGTTAACGCTTTACTAAAACAAATTTCTACCACACAAATAAACGCTACAGTACAAGTAGCTACCTCTACTGTAAGTTCAGATAACAAGATTAAAGAGGTTAAAAAACAAGCATATACAACAGATATTAATCCTTCTACTGGACGTTTAAAAGCATCTCCCTTAGCAAAAGTACTTGCTAAAGAACGGGGCATTGATTTAAAAAACATTCGTGGCAGTGGTGAAGGAGGGCGTATTATACGTACGGATGTGTTGCAGTATAAAGGTCAGGGAAGTGCTGATTTACGTAAAGAATCTTTTACGGATGAACCCGTATCATCCATGCGCAGAACCATAGCCAAAAGACTATTGGAAAGTAAAAATGGGGCACCGCACTATTATTTAACCATTGAGGTAGACATGGATGCATCCATTCAAGCCCGCACAGCTATTAATGCCATTCAAGAAACTAAAATTTCATATAATGACATGGTAATTAAAGCCAGTGCCATGGCCTTGCGAAAGCATCCTAAGGTAAATGTAAGCTGGATGGGCGATACCATACGTCAGTATAATCATATTCACATTGGCATGGCTGTAGCTGTGGAAGATGGCTTGCTGGTACCAATAATCCGCTTTACAGATACCAAATCGTACACAGATATAGCAGTAGAAAGCAAAACCTTAGGAAAAAAAGCCAAAGAAAAAAAATTACAACCTTCTGATTGGGAAGGCAATACATTTACAATTTCTAATTTGGGTATGTTTGGTATACATTCCTTTACATCCATAATAAACAGCCCAGAATCTTGTATTTTATCTGTTGGCGCAATTCGTGATGTACCGGTAGTAAAACAGGCTCAAATTGTACCCGGTCATATAATGACTTTAACCTTAGCCTGCGATCACAGAACAGTGGATGGTGCAACAGGTGCTGCATTTTTGCAAACACTTAAACAATATCTTGAACAACCTTTAACCATGTTTATTTAATACCATGCTTTCGCAAGCCGGAGTTGAAACACATATTGAAAATGGAATTGCAACAATAAGCTTTTTTCATCCTCAGAGTAATGCCATGCCTGCTTCACAGTTACAGGCTTTGGCGCAATCCATTACTGCAATTGGTCAAAATCCTAATGTAAATGTGCTCATTATTCAAAGTCAGGGTGAAAAAACCTTTTGCGCAGGTGCCAGTTTCGATGAGCTTATGGCCATTGATAATCCGAAATCAGGACTTGATTTTTTTTCAGGTTTTGCACATGTAATTAATGCCATGCGAACCATTCCACAACTTATAATTGCACGTATTCAGGGAAAGGCAGTGGGCGGCGGTGTGGGTATTGCATGCAGTGCAGATTATACATTTGCACATACCTCGGCTGCAGTAAAATTAAGCGAATTGGCGGTAGGTATTGGTCCCTTTGTTGTAGGTCCAGCCGTAGAACGAAAAATTGGAATTGCCGCATTTAGTCAACTGGCAATAAACGCTACCGAATGGCAAACTGCCGAATGGGCTTTGCAAAAAGGCATGTACCAAGAACTACATGCAAGTATTGAATCGTTAAATCAAGCCGTTTATAAATTAGCATTTACCTTATCAAAAAGTAATCCGGAAGCAACAAAGGCTCTTAAAACGGTGTTTTGGCAAAATACAGAACATTGGGATACCTTGCTGTTGCAACGTGCACAAATCAGCGGATCATTAGTTACCAGTTCCTTTACACGACAAGCCATTCAAAAATTTAAAACACAGCGCTAATGCGTGCCCTGCTTCAAAGGGTAGCATATGCCAAGGTAAAAACTAAAGATGGTTTTTACAGCGCTATACAATCGGGTATATTAGTATTTGTTGGATTTGAAGAAACAGATAACACGCAGGATCTCCTATTAATTAAAAATAAAATATTCAATTTAAGAATTTTTAAAAATACCGAGGGTAAATTACATTTTAGTGTTACAGATACCCAGGCAGAAATAATGATTGTAAGTCAGTTTACTTTATTTGCAGATTCTTGGCAGGGTAACCGACCATCGTTTACAAGGGCTGCCAAACCTGAACAGGCACATATGTTATACAATCAATTTTGTACACTTTGCCAAAGTATGCCAAATACATGTTATACAGGCTCATTCGGTTCAGATATGCAAGTTGAATTAATCAATGACGGACCCTTAACATTATGGCTTGATAGTAAAAGCCGCTAATTTTGTATTTTAGTGCCGTGACATCACGCGTTTTATTAAATCCTGCAGCATTTCAGCTTGTCATTAAAAGGCTTGCACATCAACTCATAGAGGTGCATGATGATTTTTCAAACTCGGTATTAATTGGTTTACAGCCCAGAGGTATATATGCAGCACGTCGATTACATAAAGAATTAACGCAACTAATTCAAACACCCGCCATAGCTTTGGGCGAATTAGACTGTACCTTTTACCGGGATGATTTTAGAAAAAAAACATTACATCCCAACCGAACCATTTTAGATTTTACCATTGAGGATAAAAATGTAATATTAATTGATGATGTTTTGTTTACGGGCCGAACCATTCGATCAGGTTTAGATGCACTCATGGATTATGGACGTCCGCGAGATATTGAACTTTTAGTGCTCATCGATCGTCGTTTGTCTCGACATGTACCCATTCAAGCTAAATATGCCGGATTAACTATTGATTCAATTGATTCTCAAGTAGTGAAAGTTGAGTGGCAAGAAACCGATAACTGCGATGGTGTTACGCTTTTGTCAAATTAAAAATAATGCCTACCTTTAGGTTTTGAACCTATGTTCAAAAAATGTCTAAACTGAGTGTACCGCATCTTCTTGGAATTAAGCCCCTAACAACTGAAGATATTCACTTGATTCTTAATACCACTTCGCAATTTAAGGACGTTTTAAACCGTCCAATTAAAAAAGTTCCCTCATTACGCGATGTAACAATTGCTAACCTGTTTTTTGAAAATTCAACACGTACAAAATTATCCTTTGAGCTTGCCGAAAAACGTCTCGGTGCGGATGTTATAAATTTTTCTGCTTCTGGATCTTCAGTAAAAAAAGGAGAAACGCTTATAGACACTGTAAACAACATTTTAGCCATGAAAGTGGATATGGTTGTAATGCGTCATGCAAGTGCCGGTGCTGCAAATTTTTTAGCAAAACATGTAAATTCTATAATTGTTAATGCCGGTGACGGGGCACATGAACATCCTACACAAGCCTTGTTAGATGCTTATTCAATACAAGAAAAATTAGGTACCGTTGAAGGCAAAAAGATTTTAATTGTAGGCGATATATTACATTCACGTGTAGCATTATCCAATATTTTTTGTTTAAAAAAACTTGGCGCAGAAGTAGCCGTATGCGGTCCGCTCAATTTAATTCCAAGACACATTACAACGCTGGGCGTGCAGGTGTTTTTAGATTTTAACAAAGCCTTAGCCTGGTGTGATGTGGCTAATATGCTACGCATTCAGTCCGAACGCCAACATATTACTTATTTTCCATCGCTGCGTGAATATCAGATGTTTTATGGCTTAGATGCTAAACGGTTACAAACCCTTAATAAAGAAATTGTTATAATGCATCCCGGCCCTATAAACCGGGGTGTTGAAATAAGTTCAGATCTTGCAGATGGCCCGCATTCTATAATTCTTAATCAAGTAGAAAATGGTGTAGCCGTTCGCATGGCGGTTTTATTTTTACTGGCCACACGCCACGATGCATAATCAAAAGTTTTATGTATTGTTTTTAAAATAGTTTTTGCCAGTAATGCCATTTGCAATTTGTTAAGTGCCGTAGTGTCAAAACTCAAAAGCAGTGCATTGGTATTTAATTTATTATGTTGAACCCATAATGCATTAAGGCCATGTAAATAGTTAAGATCCATGTCGGTATCGCCTGCATGTTTACGTTTTTGTATTCGTTTAAAAGCAGTATGGGGGTTGCATTGTAACATAATTTTAACATCCGGAATTTGGCATAAAGCTTTAACCTTGTTAAATTCAATTTTAAAACGTTTTAATTGGAGTTTGTTTAAATTACGCTGTGCATAAATTAAATTTTGATCTACGTAATAATCTGAAACAACAATGTATCGTGGGCTTTAAACAACTTGGAATTAAAGTGTAATTTATGTTGTTTTAAAAACCAGGTTTCCATGTTAAAAGCCGTTGTGCGTTGACCTTTATAAAATTTTAATAAAAATGCATTATTGGCATGCTGTTCACGTAAAAACTTTGCACTACTTAATTTACATAAAAGGGATGCCAAATGCGATTTTCCAGAACCAATGGGTCCCATTATTGAAATCAATTTAGGGGCACCGTTTGAATATGGTTTAACAGCATTTTTATGTGGGCATTTTCGATACAATTGGTTTACCGTTTTAAGTAGCTTGGGATCAATATACGCTGAGCATAATTGCATGAGAGGCTTTAAAACAAATGCACGCTCTGAAATACGAGGATGGGGTAGGGTTAAAGCCGCATCGTTAATACAATCGGAATTAAAATACAGTAAGTCTAAATCAATATTTCTATCACTGTACCTAAGATGTGATTTTTTTAAACGTCCCATGCGCTGTTCAATGGCTTGTAAGCCATTTAGAGTTTCATGCGCTGATGCTTGTGTTTTTAGGCAAATAACTTGATTTAAAAAATCATATTTACTTGTAAAACCTTGAGGCTTGCTTGTAAATACACTGGATGCAGAAACAATACGACCAAGGTCTTTACGAATATAATTACGCGCCGTTGCCAAAAATAAAAGCCTTGATCCAACATTTGACCCCAAGCCTATATATACGGTATTGATAATCTTTGTTTTAATGTTTTGAGTTAATTTTCAGCTTAAATTTACATTATATATGAAATCGTTTTTTGGTAGTTTTTTAGGTTCTTGTTTAGGTGTGCTGGTAACCGGAGTTTTAGTGCTAATCCTTTTAATTGTTTTAATCTTTAAAGGATTAAGCGGTATTGATTTAAATTCTGAAACGGACTCCACAAAACCCCTTAACGGAAAAATTATACAACTGAATTTGGAGGGTGAATGGAATGAGCGCAACAGTCCATGGGTAATGGATTTAAATAATTTGGCAAAACCCTGGATTGAAAAACCCGGTATTCATAGCTTATGTGAATGTATTAGACAAATAGCATTAAACGATACCGTTTCGGGATTATTTATTCGGTTTTCTAATGTTCAGGCCAGTCCTGTATTATTACACGAATTGCGTCAAGCGCTAATTGATTTTAAATCAAAAGGTAAAAAGATATATGCCTATGCCGATACGTATTCGCAAGGTGCCTATTATCTGGCTTCGGTTGCACATAAAATTGCATTAAATCCTAGTGGATTGGTGCAATGGAAGGGCTTGGGCTATCAGCAGCTTTATTTTGCTGAAGCATTAAAATACTGGAATATTAACGTTGATATCTACCGTTGCGGTAAATTTAAAAGTGCCGTTGAGCCCTTTTCGTCTACTCAAATGAGCAATGAAAGCCGGCTTCAAACGCATGAGCTTTTAAATACTGTATGGGCAAACATGTGTAATGCAATTGCAAAAAGCCGAAATTTAAATAGCAATGATTTAAATACCTGGGCCAATACCTTATATTTTAATCATGCCCAAAAAACAAAGGGGGTATTAACCGATACCCTGATGTACGAATCGCAATTTGTTAACTGGATTAAAATCCAAAATGGCATACAACGTGCACATCAATTTAAAACACTTGATCATTATATACAAAACACTAAAAATATAGCCTTAGAGGACCATATAGCCGTACTCATAGCCGAAGGAACCATCGTTGACGGTAAAGGAGCTGACGATGAAATTGGAGCCGAACGGTACTGTAATCTTATTGAATCATTACAACAGAATCCTTTAGTAAAAGCCGTAGTATTACGTATAAATTCACCTGGTGGCAGTGCCTTTGCCAGTGAACAAATTTGGTATGCTTTAAAACAATTACAAGCCACAAAACCGTTGGTTGTAAGTATGGGCGGTTTATCCGCAAGCGGTGGATATTATATGTCCTGTACCGGCACACAAGTTTTTGCAGATCCGTTTACCATAACCGGATCCATTGGTGTATTTGGTATGATACCACAGCTACAAACGTTTTTAAAATCCAATTTAAAAATTCATATTGACACTGTAAATACTAATACCTACAGTCAATTGGGTGCACTTACCGTACCTGCAAGTACCTTTGAAAAATCCATAATTCAAAATGGAGTAGATTCCATATACCATTTGTTTTTAAACCGCGTGGCCACGCATCGGCATACAGATATAAATACCATTGAACCCGTGGCACAGGGGCGTGTATGGTCTGCAGCAGGTGCTTTAAAAAATAATCTTATAGATAGCATTGGAATGCTTTCAGATGCCATTGCATGGATAAGATCAAAGCATCGCATACAAACCAGTCAAATTGTATATTATCCCAAATCTGAATTGCAAATTACGGCACTGCTTCAAAATGTTTTAAACACAAAACTTGACTACCAGCAACCCCTTACTTAAGCCCTTTGGACCCTTAATACAATCATTAAAACAACATCCATTTCCGGGCTGCTATTGGATGCAATATCCAACACCCTATCTTATTGAGTAATATCTAATACCGACGCATATACCTGCTGCATGTCTTTGCATAAACGGGTATAGCTGTATGTGGTGCTTATTTGGTGTCTGCACGCTTTTGCGCTATCAATGTATTGTTGCGCATTATTTATAAAATTTAAAATATGATTACCAAACATATCAGGTGCATTTACATCTGATAATAAAGCCATAGGCTGAATAACAACATCTTCTACACCACCAACTTTTGTACTGATTATACTTACTCCTGCAGCCTGGGCTTCAATTAAACTAACCGGAGTGCCTTCGTTTTTGGAACATAATAAAACGCCATCCAGGCCGTGAATAACATCCTCTAATTTTTCAATCCAGCCTAAAAATCGAATACAATCTGCAGGTAATTGCTCCTTTTGATGCAACGCTTTAAGTTGATTTAAAAGTGCCGGCCCTGTTTCACCATCACCAATTATAAAAACAACATAGGGGCGCGTGGTTTGTTTATGTATACGCGCCAATTGATCTAAAAGTAAATGATGTTGTTTAATAGGTGCCAGTCGTCCAATAATACCCAGTGCAAGTGTAGTGTCGTTTATGGCATGCTGCAATCTAAACTGCTGTCGTAAATGTTGCTCATTGCTAAAAAAACGATTTAAATCAAAACCCAGACGAACCACTCGAATGCGTTCCGGTTTGGAAATTTTATAAACAACACCCAAGTCCTTTGCCTGTGTTGGACTTATTGCAATTAAAACCGAACTCCGTTTTGCTAAATAACGTTCCGTTTTAATTATAAGCTGAGTTAGTACTGCATTAAAATAGCCTTTAAACACATGCCCATGAAAAGTATGTATAATGTGTGTAACACCCTCATGACGTGCTGCAAGTCTGCCAATAAAACCGGCCTTACTGGCATGTGTATGTACAATATCTGGTTTAAAGGTTTTAATAATGTGTCGTAATTTAAAGTAGGCCCTAATATCTTTAAAGGGGTTTAAAGATCTGCGCATTTCAGAAATAATAAGCGGTTTTAAACCCAGCTGATGCGGAATATAAAGTGAATTTTTTTCATGCGCTTCCTCGGGGCCTCCCACCAAAAGAGTTTCATATTCTGGCCCCATATAGGCACTTAAATAGCTTACATTGTAAGTAATACCTCCTAAATTGAAACGGTTAACAATTCGTAAAATTTTTGGCACAGGCAAAAGTACATTACTATTACAAGTTTTGTATTTAAATGTAAATTTGTGAAATAATTATTTTTTTTGTTACTTTACTTAAATTCGTTTGATTATGGAAAATTACACATTAGAGGGAACACCCAAAACCCCCAACATTGCGTTTGATTTAAAACAAGGCGTACTCGATTTAAAAGGCCGTTCTATTCCTGAAAACTCTATTGAGTTTTATAAACCCTTAATAGATGCCTTAGACCGCTATGCAACTGCATCCCAGCCAACCACTACTGTAAATGTACAGCTGGAGTACTTTAACACATCCTCTTCAAAATGTATTTTGGATGTTTTTAAAAAATTAGAATCCATAAATAAAAATGGAAGTGCTGTAACCATTAACTGGCATTATGAAGAAGATGATGAAGATATGCTAGAAGCTGGTGAAGATTATCAGGCCATTATAAATGTGCCGTTTAAAATGCAAATGATTAACGGTTAATAACCACTTAAACCGCCGCTTAGGCGGTTTTTTATTTTTATTACATTTGTCGCTCACTATGAATCGTATTACAACAGCCCAACTATTGGGTAAAGAAGCTGAATTTTTACTAAATCATAAATGTACGGGTATACCCAGTTCACGTATCCACAAACCGGATCCTAATTTTGTTAGTCAATATTTTGTTTCTTCTAATCGTAATCCGCAGGTGCTACGTAGCTTGGCGCAATTGTATGCACATGGCCGTTTAAAAAATACCGGCTACCTGAGCATTTTACCAGTTGATCAGGGCATTGAACATAGCGCAGGCGCAAGCTTTGCACCCAATTCGGATTATTTTGATGCCGAACAAATCATACAGTTGGCAATGGATGGTGGGTGCAATGCCGTTGCATCTACATTTGGAGTTTTGGCCTCCTGTTCTAGGCAATACGCACACAAAATCCCTTTTATTGTAAAAATTAATCACAACGAATTTTTATCGTACCCCAATGCCTTTAATCAGATTATGTTTGGTTCTGTTAAAGAGGCTTGGAATATGGGTGCCGTAGCGGTTGGCGCTACCATTTATTTTGGTTCCTCTGAAAGTTCACGTCAAATTATAGAGGTGGCGCAGGCCTTTGAAGAAGCGCACCAATTAGGAATGGCCACAATTTTATGGTGCTATACACGCAATTCGGCATTTAAAAAAGATGGCGTGGATTACCATACGGCAGCCGATTTATCATCGCAGGCCAATCATTTGGGTGTAACCATACAGGCCGATATTATCAAACAAAAATTATCCGATAAAAATGGTGGATATAATGCACTCCAATTTGGAAAAACCCATCCCGATGTATATTCTAAATTAACCTCCGAACATCCCATTGATTTATGCAGATACCAGGTAGCCAATTGCTACATGGGTCGTATAGGATTAATAAACAGCGGAGGCGAAAGCAAAGGCGCAGGTGATTTGGCTGAAGCCGTACGTACTGCTGTAATTAATAAACGAGCTGGTGGACAGGGACTTATCAGTGGTCGCAAAGCCTTTCAAAAGCCGCGTGCAGAAGGTGTGCAATTATTACATGCTATACAGGATGTGTATCTGGATTCATCTGTTACAATAGCCTAAAAATGGGTTGGTTTAAACGATTAAAAGAGGGTATTACAACCTCTACACGCGAAAAAAAAGAAACCCCTGAAGGTTTATGGTATAAATGTCCATCCTGTAAAACCATTAAAACACAAAACGATCATATAGCTTTGGCCTATGTTTGTGATGCATGCGGGTACCATGATAAAATTGGCAGCAATACCTACTTTGAACTGCTTTTTGACAATGGTAAATACACCGAGCTTCATGAAAACTTAGTTAGTGGCGATCCACTTAATTTTACCGATACAAAAAAATATACAGACCGCTTACGCCAAACCATTACAAAAACCGGTTTACATGATGCTTTACGATCTGCCTATGGATTTGTTAATGAACAACACTTGGTTATTTGTTGCATGGATTTTGAATTTATTGGCGGAAGCATGGGGTCTGTAGTTGGCGAAAAAATTTCACGTGCCATTGATTTTTGTATCAGTACTAAAAGTCCTCTTTTAATTATTTCCCGAAGCGGAGGCGCCCGTATGATGGAGGCTGCATTTTCACTGATGCAAATGGCTAAAACCTCGGCTAAACTCAGTTTAATGTCAATACACCGATTACCCTATATTTCATTACTTACCAATCCTACCACAGGAGGTGTTACGGCCAGCTATGCCATGCTGGGTGACATCAATATTGCAGAACCAGGTGCTTTAATTGGATTTGCAGGACCCAGAGTAGTTAAAGAAACTATAGGCAAAGACCTTCCAAAAGGTTTTCAAACTGCAGAATTTGTATTAGAACACGGTTTTATTGATAAAATAGTACCCCGTAACACATTAAAATCCTATATCAGCACCACGTTAAAATATTTAACTGCTAATTGCTCTAAAGCTTAAGCAATTGTATTACGCATTGTTTTAACGAATCCATAGCACTTGCATTGGTGCCATCAAAATACCCTCTTACAAATCCCTGCCGGTCTAAAACTACAATTTGTTGCGTATGTATAAAATCTTCATGTTCATTATCAACAACATTTGAATCCAGCTCAAAGCAATGTCGTGCTAATGCATACAATTGGGATTTTGAACCGGTTACAAAATCCCAACGGCTTTCGTTAACGCCCAGTTGTTTGGCATAACCTTGCAATTGTTCGGGGGTGTCCCGTTCAGGATCTACTGTAAATGAAAGAAAGTGTATGGATGTATCGCTTAATTGCTGATATACTTCTTTTAAATGCTTATTCATTATAGGACAGATACTTTTACAGGTTGTAAAAAAAAATTCAATTACTGTTATTTTAGAATGAATGCGATTTTGGTTAATTGTTTTTCCGTTTTGATTTAAAAGTGCAAATGGGGTAATTTTTAAATAACGTTCTGCATTTACGCGCGATGTATAGTAGGGAATTTTAAGTTGTTTTTGTTCATTCGTGTAAAAATTAACCAAAGCCCAAAATAATACCATTAGCACAGCACAAATACCTGTATACATTAAAAACTTAAACTTCATTGTAAGGTTTGAGTAAAACAGGAGTACATCGCAAATTCACTTAAATCTGGAATTTCATTAAAGATACCGTACATGGTACTGCCGCTTCCGCTCATTGAAGCATAAACGGCTCCTTTTTTATATAAATTTTGTTTAATTTGATCTAAAAGTGGATAGGCTTTAAAAACAGGTGCTTCAAAGTCATTATGTAATACATCTTTCCAGGTGTTAAGGGGTTTTGAAAGAATGTCTGCAATGTCTATTTCGGCGGGTTTAGGCACACACTGTGAATAAGCCCACGCAGTTGAAATATTTAAATGCGGATAAATAAGCACTAAAAAATAGCCCTTAAGCGATATTGAAAAAGTATGGCATTGCGATCCCGTACCTCGAATTATAGCCGGTTCGGTATTCCAAAAAAACACACAATCGCTACCAATTTTAGAAAGGAGTATAAGTGCTTCAGTATCTGTTAAAGTAGATAAAAAATGATTTTTAAGGTATTTTAATACTTCTGCTGCATTGGCACTTCCACCACCCAAACCAGCACCCATAGGTATACACTTATGTAAATGCACATACAATGGAGGAATAGCATAGTTTTGTTTTAACAGGGTTAAAAGTTTGTAAATGGTATTGAATTGAGGATCTGTGTCTATTTTTATACCACTGGTTTTCAATACTATAGGCTTGTTTTGTTCAGGTATAACAATAAGTTCAATAATATCCTGCCACATAACCGGTAAAAAAACACTGTTTATATTATGATATCCGTCGGGACGTTTTTCAACTATTTGTAAACCCAAATTAATTTTACAGCCAGATTTAATAAACACACACGAAGATATTGTTATTTAAATTATCAACATGCTGCGACTTAAAAATTAGGTTCAAAATTTGCTAAAATCATGTTAAATCACTACATTAGTGCCACTTATGAGCAACTTGAACAAACTATTTTCTGGCCTTATCGTTTTTGCAATTGGAACATTTATTGCGTTTTCATGTGCCAAGCCAAACGAATTTACTGATCCTGCAGATACAGAAACACAATCATCAATTGACATTGCTTGGGCTGTTCATATATTAAGTGATATTGATATGATTGCCAGTTTTTATGGCGAAAACAATTTATATAAATCCTTTTATAATCCTGCACCGGATTCTGACCCCGCAACAGGCACATTGGTTGCTACGCGTGACGGTGGCCGCGTAACCATGTCGTTTGCCAATGCGCCAAATGTTACCAAATGCTTAGATGGTGCATCGCGCAGTGGTGAAATTTGGCTCTATTATCAAAACGGATATAATACCGATCCAAATGCTAAGTATTTTCATGATCCAAACTTTGTGGGTGTAATATCTGGTCCTGGATATGAAGTTAATAATTACAAAGTAGAATTTCCTGATGCTAATTCTGGTGATCAATTACGTATGTACACCCAAATGAAAACCGGGTATACTAATTTAGGAACCTTAAGTTGGAAAATATACGGAGACATCATTATAACTAAAAAAGATGATCCCAATACTAAAATTACATTAAACTGTAACGGATTGCTTAAAACATTAACTCCGGCACCCGGAAAAAATGCCGATTCTTTATTAACCATAAAAGGTTCTACCATATCTCCCATTAACTGGAAAAATGGAGTAATAACCTATATTGGAAAAATAAAAGGAACTTATAAAAAACCAGGCAGTAAGCATGATGGTAAAACTTTTGAAATGGAACTTAAATCAGGTACCGGTTACGAAAAATTTCCTTTACAACGTGATTTTACCTGTTATTCTGACAAAATTTATACCGTAGCTCCTACACCAACTACAGGTATTTTTAAAACCTATTTTAAAGAGTATCATCCTTTTATTAACGGAATAGCAACCTTAAGTTTAGGTACATGTGCAAATAATACATGTGCTATTTATCCACGCGAAATTCATTTTGGAGATGGGGTATGTGACAATACCGGAAAAGTTGTAATTCGCGGCATTACTTACGAAGTCAACTTCAGAGAAAAATAATCTCTGTAAAAAATTATGAATAAAAAATTAGGGTTATTTATTTTAT
>RFNG01000103.1 GCA_009927275.1 Sphingobacteriia bacterium
GGTTAATAATTTTTATGTGGCATAACTGGCGTTAAAGTAAACCCCTGAGCCTTTAATAATTCTATTAAGCCATTCGTTCCAGGTAAATGCGCAGCACCAACAGCAATAAAGCATGATGCGCGAGGCAAATTTGAAATTAAAATACTAAGCCAAGTACGATTTCTAGAATTTAAAAGGCTTTCCATTAATTGTGGCGTGTAGCTTTGTGTAGTGATTTTATAAAGTTCTTCAATTTTACCAGATAGATATAATTGTAACATGCTATCGCATTGTGATTTAAATTCTTGCCAAGATGTATTAAAGCTTTGTGTTTGTTGGGGAATTGGAATAGCGGATAAAAGCGTCATTTGTTTACGAGCAGATTCAAGGCTATTGCAGTGTTTGTTTTGTTTTTTAAAACGCTTGTAAAAATAGGTTTCCGGAATTATGTAGGATTTAAAACACTGCTCCATAAGCAGTGATTCAAGCATAATGGGTTGTAGATATTGCAATTGTTGCCATTTAAAAGTGCTAAGATGTAAATCGTTTAAAAATAAGTTGGCAATTTGTTTATACTCCGATGCAGATAAAATATCTTGAAGGCGTTTTCCATCTGGTAAACGTGCTAATTGTGCCAATTCGACCCGATTACTAAAACTAAGTTCGTCTATAAGCACTTCCTCGAACAGTTGCGAGCAGGAATCTAAAATAGATTTGTATTGGGTAATAAAGTTAAATTTTGATTTTGGAACCATATGCATAGTGCCAAAAAGGTAAGATTTTGGATGTCCGGGTTTTTCAATTTTCCAAAGTAGCTGACTATGAGATACTTGAATATTAAAATATAAAGTAAAATACAGCAATATAATAGGCCATGCTTTCATTATCACGAAATTACATAATCCTTAAATATCAGATAAAATACCTTTTTTTTAACGTTTAAATTCGTTTAAATACGTTACATTTGAGGTCCCGAATTTAGGGATTCGGAAACATGTTTAACCGCTCTGGTGCCCTAAAGCCAGATACAAAAAAATAAAATTATGGCAGAATTAATGCCTCAAGTTGGTAATCCGGATTTTGACTGGAATACGGTAGGAAAAAAACAAGTACAATATTCATCTGATGAAAAGATAAAGTTAGATGCACTGTACGGTGAAAAATTAAGTTCGGTAAATGATTTGCAAATTGTAGAAGGCACTGTAGTTGCAAAAAACAATCGTGAGGTTGTAGTAAATATTGGATCTAAATCGGATGGTGTTATTGCGCTATCAGAATTCCGCTACAATCCCGATTTAAAAATTGGCGATAAAATAGAAGTTTTTGTAGATAAAACGGAAGATGCAAGTGGCCAATTAATTCTTTCACATAAAAAGGCACGTGCTGGTAAAAGTTGGGACCGCGTAAATGAAGCACTTACCTCTGATGAAGTAGTTAAAGGGTTAGTAAAGTGTCGTACCAAGGGTGGTTTAATTGTTGATGTATATGGAATTGAGGCCTTTTTACCAGGTTCTCAAATTGATGTAAAACCCATACGTGATTATGATGTTTATGTGGGTAAAACCATGGAATTTAAAGTGGTTAAAATTAACAATGAATTTAAAAACGTTGTTGTTTCGCACAAAGCTTTAATTGAGGCCGAAATTGAAACGCAAAAACGCGATATCATTTCTAAATTGGAAAAAGGACAGGTTTTAGAAGGTACAGTTAAAAATATTACATCATACGGTGTTTTCATTGACTTAGGCGGAATTGATGGTTTAATACATATCACAGATTTATCATGGGGACGTATTACGCATCCTGAAGAGATTGTAAAATTGGATGACAAAATTCAAGTAGTAATCCTTGAATTTGACGACGATAAAAAACGCATTGCTTTAGGTTTAAAACAGTTAAGCGCGCATCCTTGGGAAAGCCTTAACGCAGAGTGGAAAGTAGGCGACCGTATAAAAGGAAAAGTAGTTGTAATTAATGATTATGGAGCCTTTATTGAAGTTGCGCCTGGTGTTGAAGGATTAGTTCATGTTAGTGAAATGAGCTGGAGTCAGCATTTGCGCAGTGCACAAGAATTTGTTAAAGTGGGTCAAGAAATTGATGTTCAGATTTTAACCATGGATCGTGAAGAGCGTAAAATGAGTTTAGGAATGAAACAATTAACGCCTGATCCATGGAATATGATAATGGTAAAATATGCCAAAGGTACCAAGCATACCGGAAACGTACGCAACTTTACCAATTTTGGTGTATTTGTGGAACTGGAAGAAGGAATTGACGGTTTAGTTCATATTTCAGATTTATCCTGGAGTAAAAAAATTAAACATCCCAGTGAGTTTTGTAAAGTGGGAGATGCCATGGAGGTTGTTGTATTAGAAATAGATGGCGAAAACCGCAGACTGAGTTTAGGACATAAACAAGTTGAAGAAAATCCTTGGGATGTATTTGAAACTGTATTTACAATAGATTCGGTGCATAACGGAACGGTTTTAAATGTTAACGATAAAGGAGCAATGATTGGATTACCTTATGGTGTTGAAGGATTTTGCCCGGCACGTCATTTGGTAAAAGCTGATGGTAAAACTGCAAAAGTTGAAGAGGTTATTGAATTTAAAGTAATTGAATTTAGTAAAGATGCTAAGCGCATTGTAGTTTCACATGCTCGTTTACACGAAGAAGTAAAGGAAGAAGGTCGTAAAAAAGAAAAAGCTTCTAAAAAAGCGGAGGCTGATGAACAAAAGAAAGCCGTAAAAAAAGTAAAAGATAGTCAGGAAAAAACAACATTAGGTGATATCTCTGCATTATCTAACTTAAAAGATAAAATGGACGGCAAATCCTAAAATACTACCAAAAACCATTGCCGGTTTTTGGTTTTTTGAGAGAAAAGACCTCGATTTTTAATCGGGGTCTTTTTTTTATAAAAAAGATTTTTTATTATTGTAATAACAAAAACCACCTTATGAAAAAATCAATTACATCTTTTTTAGGAATTTTTTTTATTTTATTGTTTAATTTAAAGGCTCAAGGTCCTTGTACTTCGCTCAATTATGGAGCATCTAACGCTACTTCAACGTTTGATGAAGAGATATTAAGGGTTAGTGTTGGTACTATGAACAATATCAGTACCTGTGCTTCTGTTGGACCTGGTCCTGGATCATTACAACAACGTTACGCTAATTATGCTGGATTTGTTGCTGCCCCTCAATTAACACCCGGGCAATTGGCTCCATGGTTGGTTCAGGTGGGTACATGTAATGGTTGGTATGGTATGGCTATGCGTATTTACATTGATTGGAATCAAAACGGCTCGTTTTTAGATGCCAATGAGATGGTGGTAAATATGAATTATAATACTGTAACTAATGGTAATAATACCGGAAACTTTACCGTTCCTTTAACAGCTTTGGCGGGTTTTACAAGAATGCGTATTATTGCTGTTGAAGGAAGCATTTCAGGACCTACAGGTTCCTATACATGGGGTGAAACCGAAGATTATTGTGTTCAAGTAATGGGTGCGCCTTGTTCGGGCTCGCCCAATGCAGGTCTTGCGTCTATTACAAGCACAATGGGTTGTCCAAATACAGCTTTTGCTTTAAATGCGCCTACTGCAACAGGTGGCTTAGGCATAACGTATCAATGGTTTCAGTCGTCAAATGCTAACGGTCCCTGGACTGCCATATCAAATGCTACTACAAGCAGTACCAATTACTCAGTTGCAAATACAACGTATTTTCAAATGGTAGTAACTTGTACAAACAGCAATCAATCGGCCACTACATCGGTAGTAAGCTATTCTATGAATAACCCTGGACCATGTGTTTGTACAAGTTATGGTTCATCGGGTGCAACCTTAACGGGTGATGAAGAAATTTTTACAGTAGCCGTTGGTAATATGGTAAACAATAGTAATTGTAATACTACAGCTCCAGGACCCGGTTCCTCAAACCAATTGTATAGTAATTATGCCGGATTTGTTCAGGCACCAGATATGTGTCAGGGAAGTACTCAAAACTTTACAGTGGCCCTATCAACATGTGGCGGTTGGTACGGTGTTCAATACCGAATTTACATTGACTGGGATCAAAACGGGTTATTTACAGGCCCTAATGAACTGGTTGCTAATGTTACCACAGGTGTTGTTCAGGGTGTAAATACAGGTACATTTGTTGTGCCAGCATTTGCATTACCCGGTTTAACTCGTATGCGTGTAATTGCTGTTGAAGGTACTGTGCCTGGTCCTACAGGTTCTTATACTTGGGGTGAAACCGAAGATTATTGTGTAAACGTATTAGCCAGTCCGGTGTTAAGTGCCAGTGGCGGTTCGGTAGTATGTGGTAATCCATTTACGATAACTCCGAGCGGAGCTAATACCTATACCTATATTAGTTCACTTGGTGGAGCTAATCAAACCGGGTCAAGTATTACGTTTACGCCCCTAACAAATGTAAATTACACTGTAATTGGTACAGGCGCCAATAATTGTACAGCCTCCATTAATAATATTGCAGTTAACGTACAAGCCCCATCATTTTTAACAGTTACTCCTCAGTCGGCTACTATTTGTCCATTGGCACAAACGCAGTTTTCTGCAACCGGTGCCAATAGTTATACATGGCAGGGAGGAGTTAACACGGCATCTGCCGCACTTACAGCCTCAGCTCCATTATCTACTATTAACTATACATTATCCGCTGCTAACGCTATTGGTTGTATAAATTTTGCAACGGTAGCTGTTAGTGCCTATCCCAATCCTACTGTTAATATTACATCTACTGCTGCAATTTGTAATGGTGGTTCAGCAACATTAACTTCTAATGGTGCCATTAATTATACCTGGAGCAATACTCAAAATGGATCTACCACGGTAGTGTCACCAACAATTACAACTACTTACAGTATTATTGGTGAAGATGCTCAAACCTGTACCACAACCGCCCAATATCAACTTCTGGTTAAACCCATACCGGTATTAACAATAACCGCTAACCAAAATCCATATTGTAAAGGTCAAAACGGGTTATTAACAGTACTAGGAGCTGCATCGTATACATGGGGTACCGGCTCAACAGCAAACACTACAACAATTGCACCTCAAAATTCTGGATATTATAGTGTTGTTGCTATGAATACAGTTAATTGTACTAAATCTGATTCTGTTTTTGTAAGTGTTTTTATTCCAACAGTTTCTATTAGTGGTCCAAGTGTAATTTGTAGTGGTCAACCAGCAGTGCTTGCAGCAAGTTCTGCAGATACGTATTCTTGGTCTAATAATTGGAATGGTCAAGTGAATTCAGTATTTCCTAATACATCTACCATTTATTCACTTACTGTATCTGCAACTTCAAACAATATTTCTTGTGCCAGCAATCCAGTAAGCTTTACAGTTCAGGTTTCGAGCACTCCTACAATTTCGGCTCAAATTTCTGCACAATCGGTATGTAAATTACAAACCTTTATCATGTCAGCTAGTGGAGCTAATTCCTATTCGTGGAGTACGGGTGCTACAACAGCCTCTGTATCTTTAAATGAAGCTGTTCCAGGTGTTTATACCTATTTTGTAACAGGTACAAGTACAGCTGGTTGTTTGTCAAACAAGGTTAATTTAGGTATAACGGTAAACAGCTGTACTGGAATTGATGAATCTGAAAACTTGGTATCTACCGTATATCCTAATCCTGGCCAAGGAATTTACAATCTTGTTACATCTAGTTCTTTACCTTATCGCATTCAGGTATTAGA
>RFNG01000118.1 GCA_009927275.1 Sphingobacteriia bacterium
ATCCGTTATTATTTCGACGTGCTTTAAAAAACGATTGTAGCAATTGTTTAGATTCAGTTTCTAAAATACCGGCAATGATTTCGGTTTTTGGATGCAATAATGACTGGTGTATGCTAAAACCCCGTTTAATATCGGATGCACCATATACCACGCGTTGAATTTGAGACCAAAACAAAGCTCCGGCACACATTACACAAGGCTCGAGAGTTACATAGAGTGTACAATTTAAAAGGTATTTACTGTTTATACTATGAGATGCCGCTGTAATGGCCTGCATTTCTGCATGAGCGGTACAATCGCATAAACGTTGTGTTAAATTGTAGGCCCTAGCAATAATCTGATTGTTATTAACAATTATAGCTCCTACCGGAATTTCATTTTCATTAAATGCCTGATGCGCTAAATTCAGAGCGAGTTTCATAAAGTGTTCATCAGAGTACATATTATTTAAAAATGCGAATTAATATTAGGGAATATAAATGAGGGATTTAAAAAAGGTGATGCTATCCCGATCAATTACAGTAAGCGTAAAGTTTTTACTTCCTGATGAGTCTGGAATTAAACGGTAGATACCAAAGGGCTTGGCATGTACCTGGCTGTGTTTAAAATCAACTTGAAACCAATTGAGGTGTTTAACAAACAATGTAGAATCAATATTGAAATAACGCATAGCATATTGAAAAGAGTCAGAATATACATACGTTTGAAAATTTAATTCTTGAATTTTTAAAACACTATTTCCGGTGCATCGCCTTTGACCAAATATAAAATAAACCAAAATTAAACCTAACACAAATCCAAAACCAAATAATTTTAATCGGCGAATAAACGTCATACGGGTATATTATTTAATTGTAAAAGGAGTTGTGTACCGCACCTAAAGTGTGTTTTAGGACATGTTGTATGTCCATGAATGCCACAGGGTTTACAGTTTAAATTAGAAACCTCAAAAATATATGAATTTTCAGAAAGGGGACCAAATCCAAAATCGGGTGTTGTAGAGCAGAAAAATGCTGAAACGGGAGCATTCATGGCAGATGCCAAGTGTAATGGTGCACTGTCGTTAACATAATTCATTTTGGCTTTGGATAGTAGTGCCGCAGATTGTAATAAACTTAATGTACCGCATAAATTAACGATATTTTTTTGAGTTTGTGTGAGTAATTCGCAGCGTTTATAATCTGCATGTCCTCCAATAATATAAACGGGAAGTAACGGAGACAATTTATTACATAGTTGAGTCCAGAATTCAAAAGGGGCTTGTTTGGTTTTCCAAACCGATGCCGGTGCAATTACATAATAGGGTGTTTGTGTCCACTGTGCAATAGAATCATAAGTATCTGCATCTACATAAAGTTTAGGTTTACAATATTTAATATCTGAAAACTCATGAAGGGTTTCCATATACCGATGGGTTTCATGGATGCCTTTTTTAAATCGGTGATTTGCACAATAATGAAATAAAAAAGAAAGGGGATTTTGTTTAAACCCACAAATGTATTTGGCATTTGAAAAACCAGCAATCAGACCGGAACTTACATGTCGGTGTAAATTAATAACCATATCAAAACCTTGATTTCGGATTTGAGCTATAAGTTGTATTAAATGTTTAAATTTTTGAGAACCTTTATTCCAGGTCCAGCATTTAACGATAATCGGATGATTAAAAAAAAGGCTTTCATTTTCTGATTTTACTAAAATATGGAGTTCAGCATGTGGATGGGATGTATGTATGCTTTCAATAAGGGTGCTGGCTAATATCGTATCTCCAATAAATGCGGTTTGTATGATTAGTATTTTATGAAATTGAGTAATACTAGCCATGAATTTGTTCACTTTTTCCGTATTGTGTAATAATGGACGATTCAAATGCAATCCACTCATTCCAACGTTTTGTTACATCCATGCTTGGTGGTGCATATGTATGTGCAAATTCTATAAACCGGGTGTAATGATGGGCCTCGCTGATCATAAGTTCTTTGTAAAATGCAGCCAGTTCGCGGTCTTGCAATTGTTCAGAAAGACGTTTAAACCGTTCGCAGCTTCGTGCCTCTATCATGGCAGCAAAAAGAAGACGCTCTATGAGCACAAACTCACGTTTTAACCCCTTTTTTACACACTGCATTAATGTGTTTACATAATTATCTTTTCGTTCAAAGCCCAGTACTAAGTTTCGTTTTTTAATTTCATTTAAAACTCGCTCAAAATGTTCGAGCTCTTCACGTGCAATTTGAATGAGCGCCGTAACCAATTCAATATGTTCGGGCCATCCAATAATGATACTTAGGGCATGGCTGGCAGCTTTTTGTTCACAATAGGCATGGTCGGTGAGTAATTCACCTAAATGGCCTTCCGCTTTTTTTGCCCATGTGTCGTCTGTTAATAGTTTAAGCCCAAGCATGCGTAAATGTCGTATTTTTTAATTAATTTGTTAGGCATGGGAATGTTATATTTAATACCAGTACCATTACATGAAGGGGATGGTATGTATTTAAATGCTGTTATTCAAAATAAAGTAAAAACCTGCTTTAATGTAATTGCTGAAAGTGTAAAAATGGCTAAACGGCATTTAAACTTTTATGGACATTTACAGATTCAAAATGTGCACATACATATCTTAAATGAACATACACCTGAATTTGAACGTGCCGTTTGGATTCAAGATATTAAAAATCACAATCACGATTGGATTTTAATGAGTGATGCAGGTTGTCCAGCTATTGCAGATCCCGGCACAGAACTGGTTATGGAAGCGCATCGCTATGGCTTACAGGTAAAAACCCTGGGCGTGCCCAGTGCCATTACAATGGCTGTAATGTTAAGCGGCCTCTCAGGACAGCGCTTTTGGTTTGAAGGGTATTTACCAGCCGAAACCTTAAAACGCCCGAGCCGAATTAAATTTCTTGAACGGCAATCGGAAAAAGAACATAACGCTGTTTTTTGTATTGAAACACCTTACCGAAATGCATCTTTGCTAAAGGATTTTTTATTGCATTTAAAACCGCAAACCAGATTATTTATTGGATATCATTTGGGAAGCTCATCTGAACTTATTAAAACGCAAAGTATTTCAGATTGGAAACGTTCAAATTTTGCGTTTAAGGAAAAAGCCCCCTGTGTTTTCGGATTTAAGGCATGATACTATAGTCTTGAAAATGAACATTTTGCCTGATAATAGGCATTTTTTTTGTATATTTGTATTAATGATGAATATGCGTTTTTTTACAGCATTAAGTGTTTTGGTATTGTTTTCGTCTTGCAAATATTTCAGGCCTAATTTAATGTTAAAAACCGAAAAGCATTTTGTGTTTGATACCATATCAAAACCCGAATCAATGGCAGATTATAAAATTGCCTGTAACGATCAAATTGAATACCGCATTGCATCCAACAATGGTTATCGATTAGTTGACATTAAAGATATGAACTTGCTTAATAACCGCTCTGAATTAATTGCAACCGTAGAATCAGATGGTTATATTAAATTTCCACTTATCGGCAGGGTAAAGTTAGAGGGATTTACAATTCGTGAAGCTGAAAAACAATTGGAAGAACTATTTTCTAAATATTATGTAGACCCCTTTGTTAATATTAGAGTTACCAGTAAACGGGTAATTGTTTTTCCAGGAAGTGCCGGATTAGCTAAAGTTATTCTATTGCCTTATAATAATATGACTCTTTTGGAAGTTATTGCAATGGCGGGGGGAATTTCTGAAGACGGTAAAGCATATAACATAAAATTAATTCGGTCTGAAAATAACAAAGCTGCAAAAACCTATATCTATAAAATGGATTTGTCAACGATAAACGGTGCACAAATAGGAAAACTGGTGGTACAGGCGGGTGATGTCATTTATGTTGAACCTTTCAATCGTCCAATTGTACTTTTAAATCGTGAAATAACACCTTTATTAACGCTTTTTACTACTGTGTTTTTACTCATGTATCAGGTGGTTAATTTATCTAAATGATAATGCATGTTAAACCCTCAAGTAGAATCAACCAATTTTAAAATTAAAGATGCCACAACAAAAGATTTTGATATCGGTGTATTTTTAGTACTGTTATTTAAATCAAAATGGCTTATTGGTAGTTATTTTTTTATTGTATTTTCAGTTGTATTTTTTTATTTACGATACAGCCAAACCATTTATGAATCTAAATCTGTATTGCAACTGGATGAGGGCGACGCAATGAGTGATGTTATTCAACAAACAAAATTAAATACGGCAGATAATATTTTAGCTAAAACCACCGAGCAGATTCGCTCAAGACAATTTTTAAAACGCGTCGTTGATAAATTAGATATTGGCATTACGTATCATTCTGAGGGTACGTTCAAGAGCAATGAGTTATATTTAGCTAATCCTTACAGGGTTTTAATTCATGTTAAAGACCCTCGGGTGTATCAGTGTAAATGTTATATCTCATTTAATGAATCGCTTAGCCAATGTAAATTATCTTGCCCCGATTTTGAATGTAATATTGTTCCGGGACAATGGACACGTAACCGGTACATGGATATTCAGGTGTTTTTTCCTGCCAATGTTAATTTACAAGAACTAAAGTCTTTTTTTAAGAATGCCCCAAGATTGTATTTTAAAGTTACTGAAAGTGAAATTATGGCCGGCTTAATTCAAAGCCGCTTAGAAATTAAACCATTAAATGCTCAGGCAAAAACATTACAGCTAAAGTACAGAGATATTAATGCCCAAAAATCCTCTGATGTAGTTAATACAATTTCTGCAGAATATTTAATTTATGATGTGGACCGAAAAAGCGAAAGTTCAAAAAACATTTTAAGTTTTGTTAATACCCAATTGGATGTTGTGTTTGCAGAGTTGAAAAAAACCGAAAATGATCTTCAAAATTTTCAGTTTAATAATAAACTTTCAGACAAAGACGTATTAAAGTCACTACGGCTTGGACAGTTTTCTAACATTGAAGATCAATTAACTCAAATTCAATTTAACGAACGAATGCTGGATGATATAATCCGCAATTTGCAGCAAAATAATGCATCTGATAATTATAGGTTGTTGTCATTAATTTCAGGTGCTGAAAATGAAAGTTCCATAAAAGACATTACTTCACAATTGCAAAAGTTACTTTCTGAAAAAGAAACACTTTTATATTCTTTAAAGCCCGATGCTGAGCAATTACGAATTATTAATCAGCGAATTGAAAAACAATCTACCTATCTGTTAGAAAGTTTACAGTCCTTAAAATTGCGTTATAAAACCCAATATAAAAATTTACTCGAAAAATCGAGTAAAATACAAAATACTATTTCCACGCCTCCCGATCAGCAAATTGAATGGTCTCGTTTAAGCAGGTTATACACCATATCAGAAAAATACTATACCCTATTACTTGAAAAAAAGACCGAATATTCTATATATAAGGCCGGTTATGTATCTAAAAATACCATACTTGAAAAGCATAATGGCAGTGGCGTAAAATTTGCTCCCAGTAATCGGGATACCATTATCATTGGATTATTGGTATTTGTTTTGCTGAGTGGTGGTACGGTTATGGTGCGGTATTTATTTCATGATAAAATTATTTCATTAGCGGATGTTACAAAGCACTCTACGGGTGATGTGGCGTTACTTGGAATTGTTCCAAAATATTCTAAACAAATTCCCCTTTCTCAGCTAATTGTTGATAAAAATCCGAAATCACTAATGAGTGAAGCCTTTAGGACTTTGCGTACAAATTTAAAATTTTTGGATTCAACGGAGGGTAGTAAAATTATATCCATTACCTCTACAATAAGTGGTGAAGGTAAAACCTTTGTGGCCATTAACATGGCTGGTATTTTAGCGTTTACAGACAAAAAGGTTGTTATTTTGGATTTAGACTTACGAAAACCAAAAATTCATAAGGGTTTTGGTGTTAAAAATGAAGTTGGAATGAGTACCATTTTAACCGGTTTAACGCCTTTACAAAGTTGTATCCAAAACAGCCCTATGGATAATTTAAAATTAATTACGGCTGGTCCGGTTCCACCTAATCCCTCGGAGCTGATAATTAGTGGAAAGCTTATTGAAATATTAGAAGAACTAAAAAAATCGTTTGACTACATTGTAATTGACAATGCCCCAATTGGCTTGGTAACAGATGGAATTACAACCATTACAATTGCCGACTACCCCATATATGTTTTTAGAGCCGAATACTCCAGAAAACTTTTTACACAAATATTAGATCGCTTAAAAAGCGAATCGGAGATTAGAAATTTATCTGTCGTTTTAAACGATGTGGATGTAAACCGCAGAGTATTTAGATATAATTATGGCTACGGATATGGCTACGGTTACGGTTACGGTTATGGTTACGGTTATGGTCAGGCCAGCGGTTATTATTATGAAGGAGATACGTAATTATGAATATTGAGCACACCCCCTTACAGGGACTTTTAATTATTGAGCCTGTCATTTTTAAAGACGCAAGAGGTTATTTTTTTGAAAGTTACAATCAGCAAAAATTAATTGAGGCTGTTTCCGGTTTAGATTTTGTTCAAGATAACCAATCGCTGTCCCAAAAAGGCGTTTTACGAGGTTTACATTTTCAGCATCCCCCATTTGCGCAAGGTAAACTTGTACGTGTAATTAAAGGTTCAGTATTTGATGTTGCGGTGGATATTCGTAAAACATCTGCTACCTATGGGCAATGGTTTGGATTGGAATTATCTGAAATAAATGCTAAAATGTTGTATGTGCCCCCTGGATTTGCTCATGGTTTTTTAACCCTTGAACACAATACAATTTTTTCTTACAAATGTACGTCCTACTATAATGCTAATTCTGAAGATGCTATTATGTGGAATGATATGGTTTTAAAAATAACTGGCCGGTTACTGAAACTGTTTTAGTTCGGATAAAGATCAACGTGCCAAATCGTTTAAAACTTTTAATTCGCCCTTTTAATGAAGCTTGATGCGCATTTGTATATAAGTGTTTTTGTTATACTTGCTTTTTGTTTTTCTTTATTGTTTAATCATATTTTAATTCGCTTTTATCAAACTTTTGGAATTCGCATAAAAGAAATTGAACAAGAACGATGGAATCCAAATCAAAAGCCATCATTGGGTGGGATTTCAATGTATTTAACATTTTTATTTAGTGTTATTTTTTTATTGTTTATGCCAAACAAAAACAATACACTAAATATATCATTATTAGGATTTTTAATTTCTGCAAGTTTAGCTTTTTTAATGGGATTTGCAGACGATGCCTATAATACACAACCCTTAATTAAATTTTTAAGTCAAGTTTTATGTGCCGTTATTCTTGCTTTTACAGGGCATTACGTGCAAATCTCATCACATCCCATTTTAAATTATTTGCTTACTATTTTTTGGGTGGTTTTTTTAATGAATGCATTTAATTTATTGGATAATATGGACGGTATTGTTGCATTGGTAGCTTTAGTAATAACCGTTTGTTGTGCCTATGTTGTTTATTGCAGTTCAGGTATCTGGAATTATTTGTTTTTATTAAATATTGGAATTATTGGTGCCGTTTCAGGATTTGTAATTTATAATTTTTATCCTTCACGTATTTTTATGGGTGACTCCGGCAGTCAATTTTTGGGACTGTTTTATGCGGGTATGTCAATAGACTTATTTTTAAATATACCTAATGTATTACAGCATTTTGAAGCATACACTTGTGTAAAAACATTAGTTGCGACTGGATCTGTTTTTATTGCACCACTATCAGACACTGTCGTTGTAAGTTTAAATCGTATTATTAAAGGCAGTTCACCGTTTATTGGCGGCAAAGATCATACTACACATGCCTTTTATATGCGTGGATTTCGTGTGTCTTGGATTAGTATAATATACATGCTAATATCTATCATTGGTGTTTTATTAGCGTTGGCACTTAAATTTTCATGGTTTAACAATGCTTTACCAACAGCGCTTATTTTTGATCTTGTTATTTTTTTAGGTTTTTTTATAAATACCTTTCCCTTGAAAACGGGTTCAAATGTTTAATACCCATTACCGTTATACCTGGATTGTTTCATTATTTAAAATAGGCACATGGTATTTAGGTATTTTATGTATTACTAGTATTTTAGGTTTTTATTTTCCATTACCTACGCATAGCGAATATGCAGCAACAAATAGGTTTTTAACCTTATCAAAAACCAATCCTTTTGTTGAAACCAGTTTTTGCAACGAGCCTATTCCCTTTTACCGGCCTAATGTTCAGCTTAGTTTTAACGCAGAATATAAAAAATTTAACTCAAATGAAACAATCCGCAGTATTAAATCGAAAGCGGATCAATGGTTTCCAATATTAAAGCCCATTTTTTTAAATAACGGGCTATCCGAAGATTTAATTTATATCGTATTAGCTGAAAGTCAATTAAATAATTTAGTTTCACCTGCAGGAGCAACTGGGTTTTGGCAATTTATGCCAACAACAGCAATGGCCTTAAACTTACAAATAGACAGTATCATTGATGAGCGTTTAAATCCGGTGGCATCAACCTATGCGGTAACATCTTTTTTAAAAGAAGCGTATAAACGTTTTGGATCGTGGAGCCTTGCAGTAGCTTCTTATAATTTAGGTCAGGAAGGTTTAGAGCGCGAAATTTTAAAACAGGGCACTAAAGATTTTTATAAGTTGCGCTTAAATGTTGAAACTAAATCGTTTTTATTTAAAATTATTGCTTTTAAAACTTTATTTGAAAGTATAAATTATTCAAGTTCATCTCATTTATCAGTTAAGAAAATTAAAATTGATAAATCTGCAACTTTAATGGAAATTTGTGATACACATCATTTAAATTTTGAAGATGTTCTTTTAAATAACCCATGGATTAAAATTCCATATTTAAAAGCTCGTAAAAAATGAATATTATATAATTTGCAGTAAAACTGAAAGTAAAGTTGGTAAGGTTTCAAAAATCAGAAAGCGAAAACGTCGCTCGTGATCGAATTCCACGTTCGGTTTGTTCAAGTAGGCAGCATTCATTGCTTGGATCGTGCTCAAAGAATAAAATCCATTGATTTTGTAATGCTGAATTTAAAATATCGTTTTTTTCGCTAAGGGTTTGTAGTGGTCTTACGTCATAACCCATTACATAAGGTATTGGCAGGTGACCAATACTTGGAATTAAATCTGCTAAGTATAAAAGTTTAGTATTTTTAAAAGGAATAAGCGGCAATACCATGGCCTCGGTATGGCCATATACTTCTAGCCATTCAAATTCAGGATGAATAGGTTTATTGGTATCCAAAAATTGAAGTTGACCGGATTCTTGTAAGGGTATTATATTATCTTTTAAAAAACTTGCTTTTTCTCTTGGATTTGGGTTAATGGCCCAATCCCAGTGTTTTTTATGGCAGTGGTAAGTTGCGTTTTTAAAACGGGGTATAAGTTTACCGCTTTGGGGATTTCGAACAATACTACCGCCACAATGATCAAAATGCAGATGTGTTAAAACAACATCAGTAATATCATCTTCAACAAATCCATACCGAGCTAAAGAATCTTTTAAGGAATCGCTGCCATGTAAATGATAAAACGAAAAAAAACGTGCATCCTGTTTGTCGCCAATTCCAGTATCAATAAGTATGCGTTTTTGACCCGATTCAAGCAGTAAACAACGCATGGCCCAGGTACATAAATTTTGATCATCTGCAGGATTTGTTTTGCTCCAAATACTTTTGGGAACAACTCCAAACATGGCCCCACCATCCAATTTAAAATTTCCAGTTGGAATGCTATATAAATTCATTATAACAGTTAACCCTTAATCTAAAACGATACGTTTAGAAAGCGTTTGTGAGGCATTTTGCACTTGAAGTAAGTATATTCCTTTAGGATAAGCGCTTAAATCCAGTTGTAATACTTGCGTATCGGCATGGTTAAGTGTTAATGAACTAATAACATGCCCCAAAATGTTACATACCCGAATTTGAACCATTTCCTGTACAGGCATATTAAGCAATAGGTTAAATATACCTTTGGATGGATTTGGAAACACCTGAAGCATAGTTTCGTTAAGTACTGTAGAATTGATACCGAGAACAGGACTGCATGTAATTTGAGGAATAATGGCCATTTGAATTTTCATTTTTCGGTGCGTTTTATATGTTCTCCACGTATTAGTAGATGTTAAAAACCAGGCACTTGAATCCATTGCAGGATTAAATTTTGTATTTGTAAAAACTTTAATTGAATCCAGATTTACAATGGGATTTGTGATACCGGCGTAGAATCCTGAGTTGGCATTTATTATAACCGGACTGGCAAAATTGAATTTGAATGGTATTATTTTTTTATTGGTGTAAATTATATTGGGATTACCCAAATAGCTTATGCTGGTGCTATTTGAGGAATTAATTATTTTACGCAAACTGTCTTGACGTTGTCCGATAACGCCTGCTGGTCCGGATCCGGGGGTTCCACCGTAAATTTTACAAATAACCTGCGGATTGGCACTCAAAGCTTTTGTGCCTGCACTGTCAAATAATATAATTACGCTGTTAACTTGTGGAAAGGGTGTTGCGGTATAAGTGCTCGGTGGAAAAAACTGTGCAAATTCTTTATCTTGGTAACAATTGGTGCCTACTAAATTACCAGCATAACCGCTTTGGCATCCGGCAACCTGTGTACTGTTTGGCGCTTTAAGGGTAACCAAGGTGTCTACGTTTCGAATCATGCGTAAGGTATCTAAACAGGGATTAAAAGGATTACAAGTTCCGGTTACATTAATAGTCATAGAGTAGGTTGATGAATTGACACTATTGGTAGCAACAACAGAAATTGTATAGGTTCCGGGTGTATTAAACTTTATGGCCGGATTAGCTACTGTTGCTGCAGGACTGAATGAAGCTGCAGGCGAAGCATTCCACACATAGGTTGGAAATGGGTATCCGGAAGATGCATTAAAAGGAGTTACCGGTATTCCTACGCAATGTTGATTAATCATATTAAAAGAAGCAATGGCGGATGACGCGGGTGTGGCATTAAGTCCAAAACTGCACAAAGCATGTGTACCTAAGAGGTTTCGATTTGGGCATTGGCTCATGGCGGTTTGTATACGAATGTTTTGATCAATTGTAAACATATAGCGGCACAAATCATTGGTCATATCCATAAAATTCATAGGCATTTCTCCGTTTGGACTTTGATTTACACCACATAAGTCAGGAGCAGTGGAAGTAATGCAGCCATAATGGGGCCCCTTGGAAGTTGGCGTATCGTTGCAATAATCTGATAAACAATTTCCATCGCCCCAAATATGCCTTAAACCCAGCCAGTGGCCAATTTCATGGGTTGCTGTACGGCCTTTATCCCATGGAGCCATTAGAGTACCGGTGGTTCCAAATGCTTTGGTCCATACCCAAATACCATCGTTGGTTGTTGTGCCAAAATTTGCACCAAACAAACCGTTTAAGGCGGTGCCTGCGGGGTAAGTTGCAAATCCGGTTAAAGGGTAGGCGCTTACTTTATCACTGATCCAAATATTTAAATATTTGGTTGGATCCCATATACTGCCGGGTATTATTACGGAATTAAAATAATTTTTAACATCTAAAGAAGCCGTTGCAGGACTTGTCCATCCTTGTTGTTGGCAATTTATACGATCAATACCACGTTCCATTAAAGTGCCACCGGCTGGATTTTTAGTAGCCAAACAAAAACGTATGCCTGTATTAGCAATTAGATTAGAAAAGTTTATGGGGCAATTGGAACTACCTGCCCCTGTTCCGTTATAATCTGCATTGAGAACGGGTATTTGAGAATATACCTGATTTGAATCTACATTAGGATAAGTGCCATAGGCTTCACCGTTATGAACCACGTGCACAATTACTGGAATTGTATAACTTACAATACTGGATTTTCCACTTTGAACCTGTTTTAAATACAGTTCAATTTGTTCGCTAAACCATTTATCCCAGGCTATTCCTGGAGCCCCTGTACCGCAAGGTAGATTTTGCTGAGCTTGCAGCGACGTAATGGTTAATACTAAAACAGCTAAGGTAATTCGTATGGCTTTCATAATTATATTAACAAATATAGTGATAATGATGATTTTTATTTAAACAAAATTGATAATGTAAATAAATTTTGAAGTCACTTCGTAAAACATTAATTTAAGCATGTGAACACTAAATTAAAGTATGTAAAAGGCCTGATGGTGTTTTTTTTTCTTTCAGGATCAACGGCGCTTGCGCAATATAATTATTACTGGGTATCTTTTAAAGATAAGCCCCTGGATGCCAACAGTATTTTAAAACCTGAGTTGTTTTTAAGTTCTAAATCTATAGAACGTAGAGCATTTCAGCATATTCAGGTTTCCATGTCGGATGTACCCTTAAATAAAAATTATTTACAACAACTTAGTACGTTAAAAGGTATACAGATTCTTCAATTTTCAAAATGGCTTAATGGCGTCGTTTTAAAAATTACAGACACGTTACAAACTTCATTGCTATTACATTCTATTGCCTCAATACGTTTTGTAAAATCAGTAGAAACCATTAAGCCAAAACATTCAAAAACGTTTAACACCGGGGCTCAAAGTCCTGATTACGCCGCTTCTCGTGCTCAAATTCAACAAATGGGAGTACATTGTTTACACGAGCATAATTTTAAGGGACAGCAAATTACAATAGCCGTTATGGATGTGGGTTTTATTGGTGTAAATCAAAGTGCGGTTTTTGATTCACTTATGCATAGTTCACGCTTTAAAGGAGGCTATAATTTTGTTACAGGCGACCACGATGTGTTTAAAGGCGGTTCGCATGGCACTATGGTATTATCATGTTTGGCGGCCAATATTCCGGGCAAAGTTATTGGAGCCGCTCCACAAGCTAATTATTGGTTATTTAATACCGAAAACGGCGCTTCTGAAACCTTGCTTGAAGAATTTAACTGGATTCGAGCAGCAGAATATGCCGACAGTGTGGGCGTAGATATCATTACAACCTCATTAGGGTATACTGAATTTGATAACCCCCAGCAAAATCATAACTACGCTTCATTAAATGGTAAAACAGCACCAATGAGTATTGCGGCGACCATGGCAGCACGTAAAGGGATTTTGGTAATTAATGCTGCCGGAAACGAGGGAAACGGACCTTGGAAATACATTTCAGTTCCTGCTGATGCCGACAGTATATTAGCTGTGGGTGCTGTTGACACCACGGGTCGTGTTGCTTCGTTTTCAGGCTATGGACCCACCGCCGATGGCCGAATAAAACCTGATGTTTCAGCGTGCGGATGGGGTACATGGATTTGTGACGGAGCTTCAAATTGTTTTTATGGTAATGGCACATCATTTGCTGCACCGCTAATAGCTGGCGCTGCTGCATGTTATTGGCAGCAACATAAAACATTAAGCAATATTGAAATATTAAACCGTATAAAATCCAAATCAAGCTTTGCTCAAAAACCCAATAACAGAATCGGATGGGGTGTGCCAAATTTGTGTATGCCCTTAACCGATTTAGATTTTACGCTGGCATGGATTAAAGAACTTAAAGGTGTTAGAATACGGCTTTCAGAAACCTATTATTCCGAATTACATTTAAAAATATATAACACACAAGGTCAACTGGTATACGTATCAGCGCTTCCCATTTCGCAGTGGGTGCATGACATGGTATTACCCTTAGCATCAGGGGTATACATATTTGAAATACAATCTAACCGCGGCGTCCGCACTAAAAAAGTAATTATTCCTTAATATGAAGTCGCCGTATTTAAGTAAACTGGTACTTGTAGCTGCGCTGGGGTACTTTGTAGATATTTACGATTTGGTATTGTTTGGTATGGAACGGGTTTCTAGTTTAAACGAGCTGTTATCGCAGCAATACCAAGACCCCATGGTTTTAAAAGCACAGGTGCAAAAAATAGGTATTTCGCTATTAAACTGGCAAATGTTTGGTATGTTATTGGGCGGCATTTTTTGGGGAATTTTAGGCGATAAAAAGGGACGTTTATCGGTTTTATTTGGTTCTATTTTATTGTATTCTTTGGCAAATTTAGCAAATGCTATGGTGCAAAACACGTCTCAATACGCACTCCTTCGTTTTATCTCAGGATTTGGTTTAGCCGGTGAACTTGGTGCAGGTATTACTTTAGTAAGTGAAACATTGCAGTCAAATAAACGTGGCTATGGCGCTACGTTGGTAGCATCTGTAGGATTGTTTGGGGCCGTAATTGCAGGTACTGTTGGTATTGCAATAGGCAATTGGAGAATATCCTACCTCATTGGTGGAATTATGGGACTTCTCTTATTAATAATGCGTATTGGTGTGCTTGAATCGAATATGTTTACTACCATGAAAATGGCAGATGTAAGCCGAGGTAATTTTTTCTTATTATTTACATCACGTAAACGCTTTATTAAATTAATTAGTATCATTTTAATAGCCTTACCCGTGTGGTATGTAATGGGAATATTAATAACGCTTTGTCCAGAATTAATGAAAGAACAGGGAATGCCCGATGCGCCACAAAATGCACGCTTGGCAATGACCATAGCTTATGTGGGTATTACTTTGGGTGACGTGGTAAGCGGACTCTTAAGTCAAAAATTAAAAAGTAGAAAATTAAGTTTGCTTTTATTTTTATTTTTAACCCTGCTGGGTTGTATTTTGTATTTTACTTTTGCCCATCATTCAGGTTTTGTATTTTATAGTATAGTATTTAGTATAGGCTTTGCAACCGGTTACTGGGCAGTTTTTATTTCAACCGCAGCTGAACTCTTTGGTACTAATTTGCGCTCCACTGTAACCACCTGTGTTCCTAATTTTGTGCGTGGCGGAACCATTCCCATTACTATTTTATTTCAGTATTTATCAAGTACACTGTATTTTAATAAAATCGAATCTGCCATCACGGTAGGTATCTTAGTTTTTGCGTTATCATTTTGGGCTTGGTATAAACTTGAAGAAACGTTTCATAAAAATTTAGACTATTTAGAATGATTGTACATTTAAAACAGTTTGCTCAATTACAGGTTTTAGAATGGCATAAAATTATTTCATTGCGGGCTGAAGTATTTGTAGTTGAACAAAACTGCGTGTATCAGGATCCTGATGTGTATGATATTGATTCTTTGCATTTATGGTTTGAAGATGAATTTGAGTGTTTTGCGTATTTACGTATAATTCCACCCAATACAGAAAACAACTATTGGAAAATTGGAAGGGTATTGGTAAAATCCAACAGGCGTTCCCAAGGCATGGGAAACGCATTAATGAAAAGAGCATTGACGCATTTGGGCAGTTCAGCAACCATTCATATTTCCGCTCAGCGTTATCTTATTAAATTTTACGAAAATTTAGGTTTTACAGCCAAAGGTGATACGTATTTGGAAGATGGTATTCCTCACGTGTTTATGATACGTGCTGGAGTTGATTAGACTTATATAAGTTTTCAAATTCATCTGCACTAGCCTGTAATATGCCTAACCGGCAAGCAATCAAATCCAATACAAACATCCTGTCGGGATGTATGGTAGCAATAAAATTTCGGTATTGATAGCGGTTACCTATAATTTGAATTTCAGACCAATTTGAATCGGAATTAATTTTAAAAAACACTTTAGAATTACTGTATTTGCGATACTGTGGAAAGGTCATTTATATAAACTTACATTTTCTGCTGGCAAACAAACACATACGTAAAAGAATGATACCGTGTTTAAACCTCGATATATTGGTGCTTCCGTAGGTACGTTCTTTGTAGCGGATGGGAATTTCAACTATTTTTAAATTTAATTTATGAGCTCCAAAGAGTAAATCAAAATCACCAAATGGATCAAAATCACCAAAATACTCACGGTTTTTAACCAATTTAAGGTAGTCGGATTTATACAGTACTTTTGTACCACATAGGGTGTCTTTAAAACGTTGCCCCAAAAGCCAAGTAAAGGCCCAGCTAAAAAAATGATTTCCCAAATAATTTAAAAAACGCATGGCGTCCTTATCCATGGGGTAAACCAAGCGCGTGCCATTAATAAAATCACCTTTACTATGTATTAAGGCGTAATAAAATTTAGGTAATTCTTCTGGAGGCACTGTTAAATCAGCATCTAAAATCATTAAAACCTTACCTTGAGCCAAGTCAAAACCTTTTCGTACGGCATCGGCTTTACCTTTTCCCGATTGCTGTGCCATTTGTATTTTAAAGTGCCCTGAATACGATTTTGTGATATCTTGTATAGTTTGCCAGGTATTATCAGTACTATGTCCTTCTATAAAAATAAGTTCTTGTTCGGTTCCAAATTTGGGCATACGCTCAAGGGCTTTCGCGATATTGCCAGATTCGTTTCGGGCTGGTATAATGATGCTAACCGAGGTTTCAGGATATGAGGATGCTGGCTGTAATCGCGCAAAACTGTATAAATTCCAACAAAAAAAACGAAAGGGGGGTAGGTGTGCTAAATACCGATTTAGTAATCGTGAAACAACGGGAATAAAAAATGGAAATACCATACGTTTGGTATTTCTAAATACTTCAAAACCTGAAACCTGAAGTAAATTATTTATATCGCGCGTGCTTAGCCAATTTTGAAGCGGTGTTTTAGTGCGAATGCCAATACGCTCGGACCATTTTAGTAAAGGTTCCCAAAGCGAATTATAAAACTGAACAATAATTTTGGTTTGTGAATGGCAGTGCGGCTTTAACGCTTCAAAAACCATTTGAATATCTTCTGTAAAACCAATTAGATTACTTAAAATAATTACATCGTATACTGAATTTAACTGTAACTGATGCGCATCTTGATGAATCCAAGTGATGTGTGAATTTGGATATTTTTCCTGGGCCCATTTTAACTGTTCAATACTTATATCTACCCCTGTTTTGTGTTTTGCAGGAAGGGCATGAATTAAATCTCCGGAGCCACATCCAATTTCTAAAATTTTAAATTCAGGATGTGCAAAATAGTTGCAATACTGTATAATTTCATTCCAATAGTAACGCGTCAGTCTGCGAGGTTTTCGAAGCTGGGCTAAATGGTCAAAAAAGGATTGTATTTTAAGTGTTGACGGCTTCAAGTTCTATTATATAAAATAATGCTAAATACTTGTGCAAAGGTGTTAATAAAAACTCAAGGAAACGTATTACAGGGAACATAAATGATGGTAAAAGTGCAGGCTTTGAAAGTCCACCGCTTATTAAATATCCAAGAGGACTGTAATAGTTTATTTTAGTTATTTTTAATTGCGGGCAAAATTCTGATAATCGTTTTTTTTCACGTATAAAATATATATAAGCCAAAGCCTGGTTGCTGTGTGAAAGAGGTCTTCCTGCTGCAATTTGCAAAGGGCCCTTTTCATCAAACGGTTCGTGATGAAAGCGTTTGTATATAAAACGTGAAAACCATGTATTGGCAGGTTCAATCATACAAAGTTTTCCGTGGACTTTTAAACACCGGTTGGCTTCATTTAAAAACAAACCCGGGTTTGGTATATGATGAAATACATTGAGCATTACAATACCTGCCAATGACCTGTTTTGAAATGGCAATTGTTGGGCGTCCAACTGAAAATCTAAATCGGGAAGCGTTAAAATATCACTCGTTTTTATTTCGGGATAATGGATTTTAAAAAAGCCACCCCCTGAACCAATTTCAAGCTTAATACCGGGGGGACAGTGCTTTAATGTTTGAGTAAAAATGGTATACGAATGGATGTACCAGCGTTTTAAAAAAGCTTTTGACACAATTTTCCGGGCATGGATTAACGTAGTTTCAGGTAAATCTAAGGGATGTTCAGATGCCACGTGATTGGGGTATTGCAAGAATGTTAAAATACATACTTTCGGGCAGATTTGAATATGATGGTACATGTTCAATTGTTAGAAAAACATGCGTTTTACCTTTAATAAGGTATATGCAATAATCTGCATCGTGTAATAATTTAAAAAACTGTTCGCACGTAGAGCCAGCGCTTTTAAGTCCATACGGCCAAAACTCAGAAATAATTACCGGTTTGTGTTTTGAATTTAGCATAGCAGACATACCTAAAAGCACCTCTACTTCATAGCCTTGAACATCCATTTTTATAAGATCAATAGCATTTTCCCCTGACTCCTGCATCCACGTGTCTATAGATGTAGTGGGTACCAATACGGTTTGTGAGTGATCTTTAGAAGGATACATTCTATGATCCACATTAAGTAAATCTGAAATATACAATTGCCGCGGCTGGTTATCAGAACTTAAGGCCTTTGAAATCAATGTAATGTTTTTATAAGCCTGCGTATTGGAACGAAAACGTTTGCAGTTTTCATCATCGGGTTCAAATGCATAGATTTTTGATTTTGAACCTTTTCCTTTAGCTAGTAAACATGCAAAAAATCCAATATTGGCTCCAATATCTAAAATTACAAAACCCGGTTTTATATAGTGGTTTAACAGGTTAATAAGATTACGGTCAAGTATGCGTTTGTATGCAAAATAAAACCATTTATGCAAATTTGGATACCTTTTATAGAGCCATTGACCAAGCTTTAAAAGCATAATATATAATCAGTATTGTATGGCATAAACATAACATTCTTCATACGCACCTGGATTTTCATTATCACTGTAACCTTCAATATGAATTAACCGAAGGCGATTTGGGTATTTCAGGGCAATAGGCGCTATAATATTGTGAACCGTATTTATAAATCCCATACCTTGAACTTGTGGATTTATTCGCAAATGCGGTAATAACACATGCGTAACATTATTTTTTTTAAAATAGGCTAATGCACTGTCAGGATTTGATTGGTTAGATGCACTGTCTTTACAAACTACGCTGTAAACTGGAAAAAAACGTTTTCCTTTTCCGTACACAAAACTCATGGGGGCTTTGCGGCTGGCTACAAGTGCTGTTTTGGGAAGTGAATCGGAGCACCATGTAGAGGCCTTTAAAAAGTTTTGCCAGTCGGGTGTATAGCCCTCATAAATATTACCCTTTAAATTTTGAATGACGATTGGTATATTGGTTTTGGTTTTAGTAAATAAATCGTTTAGTCCAAGTATAAAAGATAATCCGAAACAGATTGTATAGAATATTTTAATTCCTGGTTTAGACCAAAACACAATTAAAACATAATAAATCAAAGCTAAAAAGGAGGGCATGCAAACCAGGGTAATGCGCGGTTGATCCCAGCGGGTTTGTAAAATTAAAAATGACAAAACAGCCTGAGCAATACCAAAAAGGCCCCATCCAAAAACCAACCACTGCTGTTTTCGCCAGGCATAAAATAAACCGGCGATTAAAAGTGAAGCAGTTAAAATGGTTAAAAACCAACTCCCATTTGAAAATATGCGTTCGCCCAAATCGTTAACATCTTCATTCCAGTTTTCATTTTTAAAATGCAATAACTGGTAAAACCGTTTGCTTAATGACAGGTTAGCATTTTCTAAAAAGCGATTTATAAATCCATGAAAATCCTCTTGTCCTAAACTGGCATCGTAAGGATCTTTTTGTAATAAAATTTTACTTTGTCCTGCAAACTGGCTGGGCGCATTCCAAACCCATTTAACGGCTAGTTCGTATAACCCTTTAATCATCACATACGCGCCTAAAGCAAAAGCTGCGTTGCGGTATTGTTTGCGAATACTATAGTAAAACAGCATGGCAGGAATTACTACAATTGCAGAACTTTTTAATGTGCTTAATAAAAACAAACTTAATCCCAGTAACAGCCAGCGCCACACGGCTACGGGGTTTGATGTATTGTTCCATGTTTTGGTCCATGCATACAGCCATAAGGACTGAAGCATAAAATAGGCTGCTTCAGTAAAGGTCATACTAGAATAATATGCAATTAAACTATTGGATAACTGAAAAATCAATACTGGAATTAAAACCAGAACGGGCACTCGTTTAGAAAGCGCCTTAAACAATAATCCAAAAGCCCCTAAATGGCAAGCTACAGAGCTTAATTTTATAAGTATTAATTTAAAACCAATTAGTTTTATACAAAGTGCTAAAAAGAGAGGGTACAGGGGAGCGTTCTGGGTGTAAAAATAGCTAGGAAACTCATTTACAAAGCGCCAACCACCTTCAAGGTATAGGGCATCATCATGGGCCTCGCTTATACGCGCATTAAAGTTAAGCAGGGCTATAATGATGCTTAACACTATTCCGCTGCGAAACCACAGGCGTTCACGTTTATAAAACCAGGTCTCGATGCGTTCTTGGTAATTTTGGGAAGGTGAGGTTGTTCGCATTATGACTTAGAGTTCCAATTGTAAGTTAGTGAAAAAATATGCGATTTTAAACCGATACCTGTAGAACCTATGCCGCATAAAGCGTAGTCTAATTGCATTTTTTTAAACAGAAATCCCAAGCCTGTTGTCCAGTCTTGAGTCCATTCGCGGTAGGTACCACGCGTATTCCATACCTTTTGAAATTGACCGGTGCCGAGCCTAAAAAACACCAATTGATTATATGCTAATTCTATGCCTGCGGAGGGGTCTACATTCCAAAAGTGCGATTGCATAATACTGTTGTGCATGCCGTCAAAACGATTAACGGCATTGCATTCGGCTTCAATGGTTAAAGCGGTTCCAATAGGTTTAATAAATGAAAAACCAATAATAAGTTTGGGGCTTGTTATTTCAAGTGTTTTTTGAGGAAGCATGTTACCAGTTTGTAACAATTGATTTTTTTGAGCATCATTTAAGGTGTAGCGCCAAGCATTAAAGGTACCGCTGAGGTCTCTTCCCATTATTCCAAAATTAACTCCACCTTTTGAAATTTGAATACCTGCATCTATGCCAAATCCCCAAGCGTTTGCAAAAGGTCCAATAAATCGCCTTAAGGTTTTAAACGAAATGCCGTAACGTACGGGTGTTTTAAATGCAGCTTTACCGGCATATGTTGCAAGTATTGCATAATCAGCGCTGCTAAATCGTGTAATGCGGTTATAGTCAATATTACCTTGTGCATCCATTAAATCAAGCGTATTGGGAATGTCATCGATGCCAAATCGCAAGATACTTACACCAAATGCTGTAACGCTATCAAGTTTTTGCAGGTAACCGGCATAATCAAAATTGGCTAAATTGGCATAATACGACGCATGCATAAGCGCTGCGCCGAAATTAGTATTGGTACAAGCTAAACCGGCCGGATTCCAATATGCAGCATCTAATCCGCGTGCTCCAGCATTTACAGCACCGCTTAAACTTAGTGCGCGCGCCGAAGTTCCTAAATCTAAAAATGCATTGCTATACTTTAACACTTGAGCATGTTGCATGTAAAAACAACATAAGATGATAAAACACCACTTGTACCGCATTTGTATATTAACGCCAAAGTCAAATAAATATTTCGGTACAATGGGTAGCATTTAAGGAATATTCAAATATTTATGCGTTTGTAAACTGATTTTCCAAATCGGGTTGTGTTGCACAAATGAAATCACATCCATTTGTATTTCTTTTAATTTACTCCATTCGGGTTGCAGGTATAATTTACATTCAGATGAAACGCATTGAGCATGCTGTTTGGCCCATTCAAAATCGTTTTGATTGTGTATAATAACTTTAAGTTCATGGGCCTTTTTTAACATTTCGGGCAGTGGGGGTTTATTTTTTTTGGGTGAAACGCATATCCAGTCCCAATTACCATTTAAAGCATAGGCGCCTGAAGTTTCCAAATGTAGGGTATAGCCGCGTAATTTCAATTGACTTGTAAAGTAATTTAAATTATACATTAAAGGCTCACCACCTGTTATTACTATACCTGTGTGTTTGGGAATGTTTACCTCCTCAATAAGTTTATCCACATCTACTAAGGGGTGCGTTGCTGCATTCCAGCTTTCTTTTACGTCACACCAATGGCATCCCACATCACAGCCTCCAATTCTAAAAAAATACGCGGCAGCACCTGTATGGTAGCCTTCGCCCTGTAGGCTATGAAAATGTTCCATTACAGGTAACACACGGCCGCTGTTAAAGGCCGCTGTATTTAATTTTGATAATTCAGGGTGGCTTTTAAACACATACAAATTTAGGCTAATGTATTATAAAAACTATAGCAGATATAGAAAATGAATTAAGTACTTTTAGGGCATGAATATCGGGATGGTTTGTTTTCCTACCTATGGCGGAAGCGGCGTGGTGGCCACAGAACTTGGAATGGCCTTGGCTCAAAAGGGTCATAAAGTACATTTTATGTCGTATTCTCAACCATTTAGGCTTAACCGATTGTATGATAATTTGTTTTTTCATGAGTTTAATGTAAACGATTATCCGCTTTTTGATTACCAACCCTACGAAAGTGTTTTGGCCAGTAAAATTGTTGATGTTGCCGTGTATGAACATTTAGATGTGCTCCACGTTCATTATGCCATTCCGCATGCCTCGGTAGCATATACTGCGCAACAAATATTAAAATCTAAAAAAATAAAATTACCTTACATTACTACATTACATGGTACCGATATCACTTTGGTAGGCCGTGACCCGGCATTTGAACCAGTAATTCGGTTTTCGTTAAATCAAAGCAATGCTATAACTGCTGTATCAGAAAGTTTAAAAAAAGACACATTAAAAACTTTTAAAATTGATAATGCCATTCAAGTAATTCCCAATTTTATAACATTAAGCGAATTTTTGCCCCAGCCCCAACTTAATAAATCCAAAGAATTGGTAATTGCACACATTAGCAATTTCAGAAAAGTTAAACGCATTGAAGATGTAATACATGTTTTTAATCGGGTTAAAGATCAAATACCCTGCAGGCTTATTTTAGCAGGTGATGGGCCCGAAAAATCTGTTATGGAACGCTTGGTTCGCGATTTAAATATACAATCTCAAGTGCACTTTGTAGGTATGGTAGCCGATCCCAAATCGGTATTGCAGGCTGCTGATATTTTTTTACTACCCTCCGAAACGGAAAGTTTTGGGCTGTCAGCGTTAGAAGCCTTGGCTATGGGGGTGCCGGTAATCAGTTCTAATAGTGGCGGATTACCAGAAGTTAATAAACATGGTATTAGTGGTTGGCTATATAATGTAGGCGATATCGAAGGAATGGCTTCCGGAATTTTAACCTTATGGGAATCGCCCAAAACATTAACAGCATTTAAAACCGGTGCAAAACAAACCGCTGCACAGTATGATATTTCTGTAGTGTTACCACAATACGAAGCCCTTTATAAGCAGATTATAAGCAAATGAAATTAGCACGGCAAATTTCATCAATACAAGTTAGTGCCAAGGTAGAATACCTTTTTGCCCAAAGCATACCCGATCAGCACCAGTTTGTTTTTAAATATACCATATCCATATTTAATGGAAGTTTAGAATACATTACCATTTGGTCACGTGAATGGACCATTACAGATGCGGTAGGTAAAACACTTTTTGTAAAGGGCGCCGGTATTGTGGGACAAACCCCGTGTATTGCTCCCGGAAGTACCCATACCTATTCAAGTTTTTGTAATTTTAGTACCGAATGGGGCAGAATGCGTGGATGTTACTGGGCAACTGATGCTTCAGGAGCATCTGTAAAAATTGATATTCCAGCATTTTTATTGCATTCCGTAGCATTACTTAACTAATCCTTGTGCTTGACAATACCGTTGAATGTATTTGTATGCAATATTACTGCCCAATTGTTCGGCTTTTTCAAGATCCTCGCATGCTTCATGCGGTTGTTTTAATGCCAGTTTTATGGCTGCACGATTAACATAATGAGGCGCGTAATTAAATTTTAATTTAATGGCATAGTCTAAATCTTTTAAGCCTTCTTTAAATTGCCCCATCTCTGCTTTTGCGGTGCCACGGTAATCGTAAATCACAGAATTTTCAGGATTTTGCTGTGATGCAAGGTTTAAGTCGCTAATAGCAGAATTGAATTGTCCACACCGAATATACGATGCTGCACGCGAAATGCGCGCCTCTATATCCTGCGGATATTTACGTAAATACAAAGTCCAATCCAATGCGGCGCGCGCCGCATTTCCATATTCAAATAGCGCCTTGGCACGATTTTTTAAAATTGAAAAATTGGTGTCAGATTGCGCCATCAGTTTTAATGCTATATCATATTCTGTAACACATAAATCATATTGCATGCGCTCAAAACGAATCTCTGCTTTTAAAATATGGCTGGGGATAAAATTAGAGTCTATGGTTTCGGCCATTTCACAATCCAGTAAAATATGATGTAAGTTTTTATTTTTTCGATTAAATAAGGCTCTGTAATAATACACTTCAGCATCTTTAACATGTTCATTTTCAGCAATTTTACATGCTGAGTCAATTACAAGTAAACAACGTTTATATTCATTAAGATCGTACAATAAAACTGCGGTATTTTTAATGCGATCGTAATCATCCGGTTTTAAAAATCCAATGGTATTCCATGTTTCAAGTGCTTTTTGAGGCTTTTGCATCATCTTATACAAACGGGCTTGCTGTTTAAGCGCCATAACTGATTCGGGATTTTTTTTTAAGTACCTGCGAAGTAGTCGATTTGCTGATTTAATATCGGCAGAATCTAACAACCGACTTATTTTAATTACAGTGGATGATGACGAAATTGAATCGCTGGTTTGTGAATACACATACGATATAGATGTTAAAAACGCAATGCTATAAAACACATATTTTAATGCATGCAACATGAAATTTAAACGGCTTTTTTAATACCTTTAACGAAATTAATTAATTCTTTGCATATGAGTATAGTAATGATTGTTCTATTGGTGTGTGCCGCACTATTGGTATTTGGAGCTTTTGTAACGGTTCAACAGGGCACCCTTGCCGTTATTACCATATTTGGTAAGTTTCAGCGCATATTGCGTCCGGGTTTAAATTTTAAAATTCCTGTAATAGAAACCATATATAAACGTATTTCGGTTCAAAACCGCAGTGTAGAATTGGAGTTTAAAGCCGTTACCATGGATCAAGCCAATGTTAATTTTACAGCCATGTTATTATATGCTGTTGTTAACAGTGATGAAGAAACTATTAAAAATGTGGCTTTTAAGTTTGTAGACGAGCGTAATTTTATGCAGGCGCTAGTAAGGTCGGTTGAAGGGTCTGTTAGGGCTTTTGTGGCAATTAAAAAGCAAGCAGAAGTATTGATTTTACGCCGTGAAATAGTTGAGGCAGTTAAAGGTCAATTAGATAAAACCTTAGAAGAGTGGGGGTATCATTTGATTGACTTACAGTTAAACGATATTACATTTGATGAAGAAGTTATGCGTTCTATGGCTAAAGTGGTGGCCAGTAACAATTTACGTTCAGCAGCAGAAAACGAAGGGCAGGCCTTGTTAATTACACGTACTAAAGCCGCAGAAGCCGAAGGAAATTTCATTAAAATATCTGCACAGGCCGAAAAAGATGCTTCACAGTTAAAAGGTCAGGGTATTGCACTCTTTCGACAGGAGGTTGCAAAGGGAATGGCAGGTGCTGCAAAAGAAATGGAAGAGGCTAACCTAGATGCATCCTTAATTTTATTTAGCATGTGGACCGAAGCGGTTAAAAATTTCGCTCAAGAAGGAAAGGGGAATGTAATTTTTCTAGATGGCAGTATAGAAGGCATGCAAAAAACCATGAAAGACATGATGGCCTTAAATCAACTGGGAACATTAAATAAAACAAACAATTAAATTTTAAAATCACTATGAACTTCAATTTTACACGTTTTACTAAAGCTCAATTTTATTTTGGGTTTGTACTTTCCCTAACTTTTTGTTTAAACGCGCAGCAATCCATACAGCCCTGCAATACGTATGCGGCAATGGAAGCTTATTTTAAAGATCATCCCGAGGCCCGTGCCAGGTACGAATCCGAACAGGATAAGTTTAAAGTTGAATATGAAAAAGCCATTGCATTCAGAGATGCACAGCGTTCTGCGGCTGCATTTGTATATACGGTGCCAGTTGTATTTCATATTTTGCATACCGGTGGTCCAGAGAATATTTCCGATCAATTGTGTATCAATGCCCTTGCTCAGGTAAATAAAGATTATGCAAAGGCCGGCACAGATGTAAACTCCATTGCTCAGCCCTTTCAAAACCGCTATATAAATTCAGATATAGTTTTTCAGCTGGCCCATAAGGATCCAAATGGAAATTGTACTTCCGGAATAGTTCACCGTTATGATAGCCGTACCGACTGGACACAAAGCAATACAAATAATTATAATGGTATTACATGGAATCCCACCAAGTACTTAAACATAATAATTGTAAAAAACATTATTCCTCAAGGTTCCGTAGTAGGTGGTGGTATTATTGTTGGATATACGTACAAGCCCGGAACATGGTCTGCGGGCGCATCCCAAGATGCCATAGTTTATAATTATGGATTTTTGAGCGGTTTAGATGCCCGTTCATTATCACATGAAATTGGTCATTGGTTTAATCTTAGTCATACATTTGGTAATACCAATAATCCGGGTGTTACCTGCGGAGATGATGGACTTTATGATACGCCACCAACAAAAGGAAACTTTTCGTCTTGTCCAAGCAGTATATCAGGTAATGCATGTGCCGTTTCAGGTAACACGGTTTGGGCGGCTGGCCAACAAAATGTAGAGAACATTATGGATTACTCCAGTTGTCCCAAAAATTTTACAATGGATCAAACAACTGCCATGCGAACAGCATTAGCATCAGCCATTAGTAACCGTCAAAATTTATGGCAAAATGCCAATCTTATTGCAACCGATGTAGCTAATACAACACCTTGCGCGCCAATTGCCGAGTATTATTCAATTAACAGTTCATATACGGTATGTGCGGGTGGTTCGCTTAGTTTTAAAGACTATTCATACAATGGCCCGGTTACTTCATATAACTGGAGTGGTGATTTAGGGGCATTTGCTTCGGCACCTAATAATTCTGTTACCATAGTTACTTTTCCTACTATCGGTGTATGTAATTTAAGTTTAACCGTTGGAAATGCTCAAGGGTCTACAACTAAAGTGCGTCAAATTCAGGTAATGGATGCCAGCCCGGGTATTGTTGCACCTCATACAGAAGGATTTGAGAGTATTGGGCTTCCTACCGGATGGGCCCTTATAAATAAAAATTTGGGTTCAGTAACCTGGGAGCAAACATGGGATGCTGCATATGAAGGCGGAGCATCCTATTTTATAAATGGTTCTACTGCGGGTGGGGCCCAAGAAGATGCATTGATTACGCCGGTTATTGATGTGCAGGCTAATGCCGATAAATCGTTTAATTTAGCAACAGCCTATGCCCAAAAAACCAGTTCGCATAATGATATTTTAAAAATTGAAGGGTCTAAGGATTGTGGTGGCACATGGCAAAATATAGCCTCATTATCAGCCAGTCAAATGCAATTAAATTCCGGAGGTATAACTGCCATTTCATATACACCAGCTTTTACGGAAGAATGGAAAGTTTGGAATTTAGATGGTTATCCCGGATGGTCAAATTTTGTAAACTCACCAAATGTAATGGTTCGTTTTACTTTTATTGAAGGTACTGCCGGAATGGGCAATAATATATATATAGATGCCATTAATCTTTTTGGTGGCAAACCCCTTGGTATAAATACCCTGGGAACAGCCTCACGCATTTATGTTGCACCCAATCCGGTTCGCGATGTTGCAAAACTTTATTACAACTTACAAGAACCTGCTCAGGTTTCAATTCAAGTACAAGATTTAAGTGGTAAATTAATTTACGCCAATGCTACAGAGTCACAAGCTGCAGGTAATTTTATATTTGATGTACCGGTTCAGGGTTTAAAATCAGGATTGTATTTGGTTAATTTAAAAATTGACGGATTCACGCATACTCGAAAAATCCTAATACCTTAAAAAAACTAAACCCGGCTTGCCGGGTTTTTTTATGTGGACTAAAATCCCAATTGCACCCATAGTTTTTAGTTTTAGCATTGGTATTGTAGTATCTTATTATACACCATTACAGTTATGGTTTTGGATAACATGCTGTATGGTAGTAATTGCAGCATACCTTATATTTACTAAATGGTATAGCTTACGTCAATACAACGGATGGTTATATGCATGGTTTTTTTTATTTTGGTTTTGCTTGGCAGCCTGCCTAACGCAATTTCAAAATCCGGAGTATCAGCCCTCACATTTGTATAAGCATCAATTTTCTAATTTGCCAACAGCAGCAGTAGTTGAAGTTACCGATTGGCCGGTACTTCGTAATACAAGCCTGTCAATTCCTGTTACGTTTAAATCAGTAAATCAAAACACAACTTCCGTACATGTGTATGGAAATGCCTTACTCAAATCCAAATATGCAAAGTCTGTTTTGAGTCTAAGGCCGGGTGATGTAATACAAGTAATCTTGCGGCCTTTTGTTCATAATGATCAAATCCATCCGGCAACGTTTAACTACACGTCGTATTTGCAAAAACATCATATGTATGGTGTTTTTTGGTTGGATACACAATCGGTAATATTTCGTGGTACCAGCGCCTTTCCTGAATTTAATTACGGTCAAAAATTTTTAAAACAACACTGGATGCAAGCGCTTAAATCACTTGAATTAAGTGCTGATGCTTTAGCACTTTGCGAGGCGTTAACCTGTGGATATGATGATGAAATTAGTGATACGTTTATGGAAGCATTTTCAAACTCGGGCACACTTCATATTTTATCAGTTTCGGGTTTGCATGTAGGTTTAATTTTTGGTTTAATGATGTTTTTGTTACAAATAAGCGGTTTACTGAAACGTATTCCCATTTTATCAATTCTTTTCTCATTACTTTTACTATGGATTTTTATTTTAATTAGTGGTGCCGCATCACCTGCGCTGAGAGCGGGAATAATGTGTTCTGCAATAGCCATAGGAAAATATGGCTTAGGCCCCCACCGTGTAAACACCCTCAATATTTTATATGCCTCAGCTTGGTTAATTTTATTTTCAGATCCCTATATCCTATTTGATGTTGGTTTTCAACTCAGTTTTACTGCAATTTTAGGAATATTATATATTCAACCGCTAATGGTAAATGCATTAAATATTAAAAACAAAATATTGCAATATTTATGGAACGGTATATCTGTTTCTGTTGCGGCAACAATAACAACCCTACCATTTACGTTGTTTTATTTTAAGCAATTTCCTTTGTTTTTTGCGATAGCAAATTTGTGGGCTGTACCACTAAGTTTTATAATTATGCTTTTGGTTTTACCGGCTTTTGTTTTTCCAAAACTGTTTACGCCTGTATTAAACAGTTTAACCGAACATCTTTATAATTTTTTAAATGTATTTAATGTTAACGGTATTACCTATATTGATAACATTCCCTTTTCCATAATAGATGCGATTGTGTTGAGCACTATTATACTGCTTTGTGTTTGGTTAATATACAGTAAATATTGTACAGGGTATATTGGAATTGTGTGTTTCATAATACTATGGCAAATATTTTCATTGTTTGAGTATAACAATAATTTACAAACATCATCCGTATTAATAAATTCAAAAAAACAACATACAGATTGGGCGGTAAAGCATTTTTCAAAAGCTTGGACATCTGCTAGCACTCAAAGTGCAGATTACCGCTTTAATTTTAAACCCGCATTACTTAATTTAGGCTGTCGAACTCATATTCAAAAGTCATTCAGGGTATTTAAAATGGGATCACGTGTATGGTTTTTTAAAAATCAATTGGCACTTAATTCGGAATTAAAACATACAGTTACAGATTTAGTGATTTCAAAAAATGCATTAAGCGATTCGCTGGATGCTATTCAATATACATCTGCAAAACGTATTTATTTTACTGCTGATAATTCATCTTGGTTTATTGAAAAATACAAGCGTATATATCGTAATTTTGACATAGAAATACAGGTTTTAAAAACCGGATTATACGAATGGCAAAGCATACCTTAATACATATTGGTGATACCGTACGTTTTTTAAATGAATCCGGAGAAGGTCGTGTTTTAAGGTTTACTTCAACAGAACACGTAATTGTAGAATTACCAGACGGATTTGAAATTCCTTATCCTGTGAGTCAATTGGTTGTGGTAAAATCTGATTTTCAGCGTGATGCTATTATACCAGCAATTAAGATGTCCAATGAGGTATCCGAACATATTAAATTACTGTTGTGTACAGAAACACAAGTTGACACCGGTGGGCACTATGCTTTATTTTTTTATAATGCCTCAGGGTTTCATGTTGTATTTACGTATGCTATTGAACTAAACAGCCATCTTCAATTTCAGCTATCTGCCGATATTGGTCCATATCAGCGGTATCATGTATGTACTAAACCACAGGCTTTTTTTGAAGCGGTTAATCTACATGTCTTTCAAATGTTGTGTTATAAAAAAATAGAATATAAAATGCAAAGCCCCTTAACGTTTAATTTGTCATTTAAAGCATCACAGTGGCAGCGTTTTATTTGGCATGCACACGAAGACTTTCATAAGCCGGTTTCGTTAATTTGGAATTTTGATTTTAAATCTGAAATGTATAAGCCAAAGCCGGATACTGAGGCTGCAATAGTATTTTCTACCTCAGCACCATTAAATACTGCAAAACAACCATTAAAACATGCTACGCAACCTGTCATTGATTTGCATTTTGAGGCTTTAGATGCACCCCAGCATATAACCGAGGGCTTTGAAAAATTTAGATATCAAATGGATGTGTTTGAAAACGAATTGCAAAAGGCATTTGATTTAGGCTGTAAAAGTATCATCTTTATACATGGTGTTGGTAATGGCCGACTAAAATCAGAACTCGTGAATCGTTTGCAGCAAAAATTACACGTTAGTTTTCATGATGCCTCATACAAAGAATATGGTGCAGGCGCAACTCAAGTAAATTTATACCGAAATGGAACATACAAATAATTTACCCAACATCCCTTTTTCGCCTCCTCGCATGGACGAAAAAATTATTAATGAAGTTATAGCCACATTAAAAAGTGGATGGATTACAACCGGACCCCGTACCAAAACCTTTGAAAAACAGATAGCCGCCTATTGTGGTTGTTCTCATGTTTTGGCTTTAAATTCTGCAACTGCGGGCTTAGAAATTATGTTACGCTGGTTTGGTATTGGCGCCGGTGATGAAGTAATACTACCCGCATATACTTATTCTGCTACTGCAAATGTAATTGTACATTGCGGCGCTACGCCCGTTTTTGTTGATAGTTTAAAAGATCATTTTAATTTGGATCCACAAGCGGTTGAAAAAGCTATAACCGAACGTACAAAAGTTATTATGCCGGTAGATTTTTCCGGTTGGCCATGTGATTATGATGCCCTGTATAAAATTGTACACAATGCCCGTTCACGCTTTAAACCATCATCGCCTCAGCAACATGAATTAGGCCGCATGCTGGTGTTGAGTGACTCAGCACATTCCTTTGGGGCTACATATAAAAATAAAATTGCAGGTACATTGGCAGATGCTTCTGTTTTTTCGTTTCATGCAGTTAAAAATCTTACAACCGCAGAAGGTGGCGCCATAGCACTTAATTTGCCTCTACCTTTTGATAACGAAGCCATTTATAAAGCGCTGTGTATAAAAATACTGCATGGGCAAACCAAAGATGCCCTGGCAAAAACACAGCCCGGGCAATGGCGATACGATATTATTGAAGCGGGATACAAATTTAATATGACGGATATTTCTGCAGCTATTGGACTCATTGAATTAGAGCGTTACAATACCGAAACATTGCCTCGCAGAAAAGCCATAATGGATCGTTATAACACCGCATTTATGACCTATAAAAATTGGATACTGCCGCAAACACAAACCTCTGAAATTAGCGGAAGCCATCATTTATATCCCTTACGAATTATGGATATTTCCGAAGCACAACGTGATGCCATTATTCAGTATATGGGAAAACACGGAATAGCAGTAAATGTACATTTCATCCCTGTTCCACACATGAGTTTTTATAAGTCATTGGGTTTTTCATTACAGCATTACCCTAATGCGCAAATGCATTACTGGCATGAAATCAGCTTACCCATTTTTTATGATTTAACCGATGCACAGCAAGATCGTATTATATTAAAAATCATGGAAGGTTATCATCAGGTTTGTGCTTAAACGTGGTTTTGATATTGTTTTTAGTTTTGTAGTGCTACTGGTAACTTTACCCGTTTGGATGCTAATTGCACTTATTATCAAGTGGTCGTCTCCAGGTCCAGTATTTTACATTCAACACCGTGTTGGACGGCATGGTCACTTATTTTATGTATTTAAATTTAGAACCATGTATGTAAATACCGATCGGGAGGGGCTTTTAACAACCACTACCACGGAAGCGCGCATTACACCTATTGGTCGTTTTTTACGTAAACTAAAAATTGATGAATGGCCGCAATTTTTAAATGTATTAAAAGGTGATATGAGTGTGGTGGGCCCTAGACCCGAGGTGGCGTATTTTGTTAAATTTTATAATGCAGAACAGCTTAAAGTATTGTCGGTAAAACCTGGAATTACCGATTACGCCTCCATAAAGTATTTTGATGAAAATGCTTTGCTCGCTAAAAGTTCAAATCCCGAGCAAACCTACTTGCATAGCATTATGCCAGATAAACTTAAATTAAACTTGGAATATATTAACTCTAGAAGTTTTTTTGGTGATTTAAAGATTTTATTTAAAACATTTCAAAAACTTTAAAGTAATTGGAAAATTAGTTTTTTTTAACTAATTTTAATTAAAGATTCTTATGAAAAAAATTACTCTTTTTATTTTCATTAGCTGTTTATTTTTAACTATAAACGCTCAAGTTACCCAAACATTTTCGCATACCGGTAGTATGCAAACATTTACGGTACCTTCCTGTGTAAGTACAATTTCTTTGGATGTTCGTGGTGCAGAGGGGGCCTATGCAAACGATAGAGTTCCTAATAATGCTACAGGAGGTCGTGGCGGTCGCGTTACAGCCGTATTGTCGGTTACACCCGGACAGGTTTTAAATATTTTTGTTGGTGGTGCAGGTAATATAAATGGAAATGGTGGCTTTAATGGTGGTGGCCCCGGAGGTTTATCTTCTGCAGGAAGTTCTTGTTTTGGTGGACCTGCAGGAGGTGGTGGAGGTGCATCAGATATTCGTATTGGCGGTATTGCACTTACAGATCGTCGTGTAGTAGCCGGTGGCGGTGGTGGTGCAGGCCGCGATTATTGTAACGGAACCTGTCAGCCATGTGGTTGTGGCGGTTCAGGTGGTGCGGCGGGTGGAATAGTAGGTACAGCAGGAGTATCTGCGAGTAATTGCGGTTTTGGATATCCTGGACAAAATATTAATGGTGGTGCTCCTGGTACTGCAACTGCAGGTGGATTAGGAGGCTTGTCGGATGGTGGTGGAGGTACTAACAGTTCAAATGGATTTTGCGGCACAAATGCTGCTAGTGGTGTATTAGGATTTGGTGGTGCCGGAGGTTGTGGAACTTACGATGTTGCTGGTGGTGGCGGTGGTGGTGGCTATTATGGTGGCGGTGGTGGTGGTGCTGCATCCAGCGGTAGTGGAGTTGGTGGTGGCGGTGGTGGTGGTGGCTCCTCTTTTTTTGGTGGTATTGGAATTTCAAATGCAGTTACAACACCCAGTTTTCAAACGGGAAATGGTTCTGTTATTTTAACCTATAATTTTTTAGGGGCTATCGCCAGTGCAAGCTCAACACCCAATATGATTTGTTTGGGTAACTCTGCAACACTTTCTGCTTCAGGGATGCAAACCTATACTTGGAATACCGGATCAAACGCCTCCAGTATAATAGTTACGCCTTCAATTACTACAACTTATACCTTATCAGCAACCAATAATACGGGTTGTGTTTCCAATGCCATTTTAACAGTTACGGTAAGTACAGGTCTTCCGTTATTAT
>RFNG01000018.1 GCA_009927275.1 Sphingobacteriia bacterium
CCGTTACCAGCAGTACAAACCAAACCTGTTTGGGTAAAACGGCCACATTAACAGCAACAGGGGCATTAAGTTATACGTGGAGTAACGGGGTACAAAATGGTGTATCATTTAATCCTTCGGTTACAACAACCTACACGGTGTTTGGTCAAAACGGCTGCGGTACCAGTTCGGCGGTAACCAGCATTACTGTGGCACCTATACCGGTTCAGGCCATTGCCGGGCCCAGTACCATCTGTTATGGTCAGGCCTCAACGCTTACCGCTATTTCAGGTGCTAATCAGTATACCTTTGCACCTTTAAATTATACAGCTAATACGGGTGTTTTAGTGGTGTCTCCAACGGTAAGCACCCTATATACCATTACAGTTTCAGATGGTACGTGTTCGGGAGTAGCACAGGTGTCTTTAAATGTTAATCCTATACCTACCGTTGCTATTGCAGCCTCTTCGTCACTGGCATGCCAGGGTGCTGCAGTTACCATGACGGCATCGGGAGGCACATCCTATACCTGGTATCCGGGGGGCAGTAATGGAACCACCTATACGGCTACGCCAAGTTCGCCCACCTTGTATTCGGTTGTGGCCAGTAACAGTTTTGGATGTTTGGCATGGGGTAATCAAGTGGTGTTAACGGCTCCCAGTCCCACTGTAACTATCAGTGCAAGCAATACCTTAATATGTGCAGGTACTACTATCAGTTTAACGGCAGGCGGTGCCACAACATACAGCTGGAACTCTGGAGCTACAAGTGCATCCATAATAGATGCGCCAGTAACTACTACGGTTTATGCCGTAACCGGATACAGCAATACCTGTTCAAATACTAAAACTGTGCAGGTGAGTGTGTTTAACCCCACCTTAGCTATAACTGGCCCTACAGCCATTTGTAAAGGTCAAACAGCATCCTTAACGGCATCACCGGCCGACTCCTATACTTGGAGCACAGGTTCGCCATTTGCGGGTATTGTGGTGAATCCATCGGTAACAACGGTATACAGCATAAGCGCATTAACTACAAGTGATAACATTACCTGTCCGAGTACAGCATCCGTACAGCTTGTGGTAAATCCCTTACCTACAGTAACGGCAGTAGCTTCAAAAACCTCGGTTTGCCGGGGTCAAAGTTTTACACTCACAGCCGGAGGGGCCAGTAATTATACATGGAGTACCGGAGCCACCAGTGCATCATTGGTTACATCATCTACATTAGTAGCCAATGTAAACTATACCCTTACAGGAACTGACGTAAATGGTTGCAGCAGCTCAACGGTTATCACCATTAAAGTAAACAGCTGTATCGGTATAGAGGAACAGGCCAAACAGGTATTTAATATTTATCCAAATCCCAGTTCAGGGCTAATACGAATTGAGGCTGAAACAGAAACTGAAATAACAATTACCAATGCCTTAGGACAACATATAAAAACCCTAACATTAAATGCACAAAATAATTT
>RFNG01000070.1 GCA_009927275.1 Sphingobacteriia bacterium
ATATATATCATAAAAAAAGCCCGGTAAAATCCGGGCTTTTTTTGTATAAATAAATAAAATTTATTTGTATTTTAAATAACAAGAACTATTTGAAATTAATACTTAATGCCGCTCGGTGGCATCCTTATCAATCAGTTGTATGATTTACTCTTTATATCATTACTTTTTAAGAATACCGTAATATTATAAAATAAGGTGTGTATCGAATACAATTATTACCTTAATTTGACCCATGAAAATTCGCTATTTATTATCTCTGCTTACACTTACCAATTTTATACTGGCACAATCTGGTTCAGTTTCAATATCACGACTTTCATCCGATTTAAAGTTTTTGGCATCAGATGTATTAAAAGGACGCGGTACGGGATCAGCAGAAGAACTTAAGGCTGCGCACTATATTACGGATGCGTTTAAAGCATGTGGTTTAAAACCCATAAACGGTGCCTATCTTAAACCGTTTACATTTAAGCGAACTGCAAATCCGCATGATACCGCGGGAGGTAAAGGCCCCGAAATAACAGGGTATAATGTTTTGGGATATTTGGATAATAAAGCACCCTATACGGTAATTATTGGTGCCCACTATGATCATTTAGGCTTAGGGCACGACCATAATAGCCTGGATGCAAACCCGGAAGGAAAAATACATAATGGCGCGGATGACAATGCCAGCGGAACAGCAGGTGTAATAGAACTGGCAAGGTATTTTACAAAAAATAAGCGTACAGAGGCATTTAACATCCTGTTTATGTGCTTTAGCGGAGAGGAACTTGGACTATTGGGTTCAAAAAAATGGTGTGAACAGCCCGACTTAAATTTAGTGGATATAAATTATATGATTAATATGGATATGATAGGCCGTTTAAACGACTCTACTCAAAAATTAATAGTTTATGGAGTAGGTACAGCGCCAAACTGGGTATCATTACTAGAATCGGTTAAGGGGCCACTGTCTTTAAAATTAGATAGTGCGGGAATTGGGCCAAGTGATCAAACATCCTTTTATCTTAAGCAAATTCCGGTATTGCATTTTTTTACCGGGCAGCACAGCGATTATCATAAACCCAGTGATGATGTAGAAAAACTAAATATAAAAGGTGAAGCAAAAGTACTGGATTGCATTATTCGTGTTATTGAGGGCACAGAAACGCTGCCCAAATTACGTTATTTAAAAACACGTACCCCCGATACCGGAAAAACATCTTTTAAAGTAACTATGGGCGTAATGCCAGATTACAGTTTTGAAGGGCCCGGTATGCGCATTGATGGGGTTACTGATCAAAAACCTGCATTTAAAGCCGGCATATTAAAAGGCGATGTGGTAATATCTGTTAATGGTGTACCTATAAAAGATGTAATGGGTTATATGGGCGAATTATCAAAGTACAAAAAGGGAGATACGGTTGATGTAGAAGTAGAACGTAACAAATCACGTAGTATATTTAAAGTACAATTTTAACCCATGAAAACGCTATATACTGTTTTTTTTACTCTTGTTTTAGTTTTAGGGCAAGCCCAATATGCCCATAAACCCGATGACATTTTAGGAGACTGGCAAACCGGAAGCGGAAAAGGTCGTGTTCGGATTGAAAAAAACGGCACTAAATACAATGGAAAGCTATTTTGGCTGCGCGAACCTCTTGATGAAAATGGAGTAGCTAAAAAAGATCACATGAATCCCGATCCGGCTTTACGAAGCCGATCAAAAATAGGTATTCAACTATTATTGGGTTTTGTATGGGATGGTAATTCGTATGAAGATGGCACCATTTATGATCCAGAAAACGGCAAAACATATTCTTGTACCATTGAAATGGTTAATGCCAATACCTTAAATGTTAGAGGGTACATTGGCTTCAGTCTTATTGGCCGAACTGATGTATGGAAACGTGTGGTGTATAAAAAAGCCGATTAACGAATTCGGTTGGCCTGTTTAAGCAAATCGATGTCGCGTTTTATATATTGTGCGGCAAGAGCTTGGCAAATAACCCCTATTGTTGCAATTGCGATAGCCCAAAAACCAACACTGTAATCGGTATTGTTATGTACCTCAACCAGCGGAATAAAGGCGATAATGCCAATTAGTAATATCCAAATTAGTGCAGAAACTCGCGTTAAAATGCGTTGAAGCTTACGCTTTTGATACATTAAAATAATTATAAAACTAAATGTCAAATTAAAAAAATTAATAAGTAGCGCTATGGTTTGGGCAGGGCTTGATTGTATTTCTGGAGAAACTTCATCCATTTGTGTTAAAAACACATCATGTTGCTGGTAGTTTGCACTAGGTATCAAAAGTAATAACAAAGCACAGGCACATGACCCTAAAAGAAATAAGGACTGTAAACGTTGAATCATATATTAAAAATAAGTTTTATTTTTCAATTTCACCTTGCTGTGTTCGGCGCTGATAATCGCGAATAAGCATACTGTATAATACCACGCCAAAAGCATACATGCCTGCCGTAATTAAAAAAATATTACCAAAACTAATGTTATGCGAAAACATCAGCGCTACCATAAAACCACTTATAACCCAACTTCCACTCCAAATGGCCGAAGTTAATGCCGAGGTGATTTCACGATTTGCGCTGCCCACATACGCCATTACCAATTCGGTAGTCATGGGGCCTGCCATATTCATTAGTGGTTGACGTAACAAATAGCAAAACCCTGCAATCCAAACCGCCTGGGGCATGTGACTGTAATATTGTGTACTGGCTAATGCTATTAATGCCACCACTGCTAATGATTGTGTGCCAGGTATGGCCCATGAAAAACCAATATAAGCTTTTACACGGGGTACCATCATGGCAGCGTATGCAACCAAACAGGCAGCCATAAAACTTAATAGTCCAAAATGGCCTGTTGGCATATGATGTACACGGTCAAAAAATAAACTGATAAATGGTATGGTTAATCCCGCTCCAGTGGCAATAATAAGTGTGGGTATTAAAGCTTTAATAATAATCCACCAGTTGGTTTTGTTTGTAATTGATTTTGGCGATGTAACCTCTGATTGAACGTGCTGCGGTATGCGCCGTATCGACCAAATAAAAAAAAGTCCGCATAATCCCATTGCCGAAAAAAGTAGTAGTAAGGTTTGTTCACTGAACAGCTCAGAATTTATAGCCTGTAAACACGCTATTAGTAATCCGCTAACAATACCTCCAAAACTCCATGTGCTGTAACTTAAAGATAAGGCTGCGGTTTGCAAACCGTTAGCGCTTTGATCTAATATAAACGGAATTACCGGAATTTGCATTAATGTAAACGAAGCGCCCCAAAATAATAAACACCAAATAGACAGTGTGTCTAGTGCATACTTAATACAAAATACGGAAGCCATACCAAACAGCGGTACACAAATTGTTGAAACAACAAATAGCGGCATTGGTGAAGTTTTACGAATGTAACGTCCAACGGGTAATGCTAAAACAAAAACACCCAAAAATCTAAACATAATATGCAAAGCAATTGCATCGTTTGAATACCCGCGACGGGCCATAAATAATGGCAAAAGGGTCATAAACGATGCATTAACAAGCTGAATGCAAAACTCTGCACCAATAACCCGCTTAACCACAGGAGACAAGGGTTTGTAATCTTTAAACAGCATTTTGATTTATGTAATTTAAAATTGCATTTAGATCATCTGTTTTAAAATAATTTAAGGGCATTTGATTTTTAAACCAGGTGATTTGTCGTTTGGCGTAATGCCGTGTATGCTGTTTTATGGCCTCTATGGCCTGATTTAAAGAACATTGGTTTTGTAAATACAAAAACAATTCTCGGTAACCTACTGTTTTAAGTGGGCCCAAATGTTGAAACGGCAATAAGGCCCTTACCTCATCTAATAAACCGGCTTTTATCATATGATCAACGCGTGCATTGATTTGTACATACAACTTTTCACGCGAAAGTTCTATTCCCAGCAAAAGTGCAGGTGTAAAAGGTGCTGGCGCCGTTTGTTGCAAAAAATGCGAATAGGGCTTGCCTGTACCGCGTATAATTTCTAGGGCACGCATCACCCGTTGAGGATTGTGCTTATCTACTTGTTTCCAGTATACGGGATCTGCTTTTGCGAGTTCCGTTTGCAAATACTGGATACCAAATTGTAAATATTGCTGAATTAATTCTTGCCGAATGATTGGGTCTACCGTGGCCATATCATCTAATCCGTATAACAATGCTTTGAGGTATAAACCCGAACCGCCTACAGCAATAATTGTTTTTTGCTGTGCCTGTAAAGTTGCAATGCACTTACGGGCCGCTCGAGAAAAAGCACCAGCGCTAATGGGCTCATGTATGCTGCCACAATTTATAAAATGATGCGGCACCCGCATAAGTAAATCAGCATCGGGCTTAGCGGTTCCTATGTTTAATTCAGAATAAAACTGACGCGAATCAAACGATAGTATTTCGGCATTAAAATGCTCAGCCAGTTTTATGGCTAACCTGGTTTTACCCGATGCGGTGGGTCCGGCTATGCAAATTAAAGGTAACATACGGCTTTAGGCCCGCTTCCAGCGTGGTGGGCCCAGCCGGCTAAAACTTTTAAGGATACGGGCGAAAACGTCAAAGTACAAACAAACCATCAGGAGTCCTGTCATGCTCCAAATAACCCCGGCATTAAACCAATACGTTGGAATCCATATTCCAAAAATATTTTTTCGTGAAGCAAAAAAATGTGCACGCCCCCAATGCGATTGATCAGGATCCGCAAAAACAGGATCAATCTGCTGAATCAAGCGGCCATCTTTTTCAAGACAGCGTTCTCCACTGATGTCGTGTGTGTTTTTAACCAACTGGGTGAGCGCTTCATTTTCATAGGCTTCTTTAAATACAACCAAGCCCTCATTACCCCTATTTTTAATTAGCCCCAGTGTAATTTGATTTTCACGTTCACGCGCCTGATTATCTAAGGTAATGTAAAGCGGTTTAACTTGATTTTCAAGATATGTACGCACTGCATCAATGTTACTTAAAGTAACAGTTTGCGGCTGTTTACAAAGTGTTTCCCATTCTTGAGCTGGCTGAGTATAATTTTGATTAAATGCCTGTTGTATAAATCGCCTTTCCTTATTTAATTCGGCCGAAATTAAATTAAGCACTCGGGGTTCTGGTGTTTTATTTTGTTTTATCTGTTGTTCTAAACGGCTGAGGTTATCCAGCATTTTTTGAATCCAGTAATCGCGTTTGTATGATGCTATACTCATGCGACGGTGTTCTTTAACAAATTGGCTCTCGTAGGCATTGGCATTAAATTGATTAACCGCCAAAGCTTCGAACGCCCAACGGCTAGCCATTATTTCGCCTGTAAGGGGCACACCGCCCTGTACCGCAATGTGCGGATTAAGTTTATCAAACTTTACAACTACGCCCGCTAAAAGTAATTGCGGTATAATTAAAAAGGGAATTAAAATATAAATTGTTACAGCGCTGTTAAAAGCCGATGATATATTTAAACCTAATAAATTTGCAAAACAAGAAGCGCTGAATAAAATAAACCAGTAATCGGTCCACATGCCCTTAATGCCCAAAATGGCATTGCCCACTAAAATAAAGGTTAAGGTTTGTACCGCTGAGAGTACAAACAGCACAATAATTTTACTCCAGAGGTAACTGCCTTTACTTAAATTTAAAAACGATTCGCGTTTACGAATTTTTCTATCACGTATAATTTCTTCTGCACTTACAGTTAATCCAATAAATAAAGCCACCACAACCGACATAAACAAATAGGCCGGTAAATTTTCATTGTTAAAAAAAGTATAGCCTTTATGTTGCAATTCATCCGGATTAAAATAGCGTACCAAATACGCCAAAATAAAAGCCAGCAAGGGGGCTTCTATGCAATTGATAATTAAATACTGGGTATTGGTTAGTTTACTGCGTACATCACGCGTTATAAAAATTTTAAATTGGTGCCACAAGCCCGGAATTTTAAAAATACTGTCTGGCACGGGACTGTAGTCTGCCTGTTGATGAATATGCGGTGCAATACGCTCGTTGTAATGCTGATTCCATGAAGCCGGGCTTATTTTACGGTTATAGGTTAAATTGCCATATTCGTCAACCACTTTACTTTCAATGATGTTAAAAATTTGTTCGGGATTTACATTGCCACAATGAAAACACTCTGACTCATCGGCATTAACATGATCTATTCGGTGTTTAAAATAGGTTATGGCATCTATAGGATTACCATAATAGATTGGATAGCCGCCCAGATCTAAAATAATCATGCGATCAAACATTTTATAAATTTCAGATGAGGGCTGGTGAATTACTACAAAAATAAGTTTGCCTTTAAGCGCCAGCTCTTTTAGTAAATCCATAATGTTTTCTGAGTCACGTGATGAAAGACCCGATGTGGGCTCATCTACAAACAATACGGCCGGTTCGCGAATAAGCTCAAGGGCAATATTTAAGCGCTTTCGCTGTCCACCTGAAATGGTTTTATCAAGGGGTGAACCAACTTTTAAATCACGTGTATCACCAAGTCCTAAATCAGAAAGCAGGGCAATGCATTTTTTGGTAATGTCGTGTTCATTTAAATTGCCAAAACACAATTTGGCATTGTAAAATAAATTTTCAAAAACCGTTAACTCCTCAATGAGCAAATCGTCTTGGCTGATATGTCCTATTACACCTTCCAGCGCATGACGCTGCGTGTGAACCTGTATGCCGTTTATACATACCGCTCCTTGCGAAGGGCGCTCATTGCCATTAAGTACGTTTAGCAGCGTAGATTTACCAGCACCCGATCCCCCCATAATGCCAACAAGTTTACCGCTCTGCTCGTAAATATTAATGTTACGCAGCCCCCATTTGCCCGAAGGAAATGCATACGAAATGTCTTTTGCCTCAAATACTATTCGCTGCGATTGGTCTGCCGTTAAAAAGCGTGCTACCACATCGCTGTAATACACCGGTTTTAATTTGGCCGAACGCAATGATGAACCTGGATTAAATACATGAATGCGGTCGTTATGTATACTTTGTCCGTTAAGAATAAGTGCCATTTTACCCAGCAGTTTTATTGCATAAAGACCTACGCTGGGCACCTGCACCACACAAACCGGATGCCGGAGGCCTTCAACGCAAATTTGATGCCGGTGCTGAACAGTTGTGTCGGGTTGTGTAACCAAGGTAAGTATTTGAGGAAAATCCGGAATGGCCGATTCGCTGGCATTTACAAAAGCATCCAGTAATTTGTATTCATGCGAATCAATATTAAATGCATCTGAAACGGTTTTTACAAACTCTTGTTCTTGCGCGCCAATTTTACCGGTAGTATGCGTCATTTCCATTAAACGCAGCAATACCACCAGCTTTTGATTTTGTTCTAATTCCTGATTTATTTCATTGCAAATGCGTAATATTTTTACAGAATTTAAAGACGTGCGTTTGGCCTGCCCTTCTTTTCGTTTACTGGTTAAATGCAATTGCGTTACAAATGCATCGTACATGTTTAAGTGCGTAATAACATGATCTTCATTAAGCTGATTTCGTAAAAAATTTTCAACTACATGACGTTCGGCTTCACTATTTTCAGGTTTTGCCACTATGGCAAACAACTGCATCATGGCTTTTAAAATGGTTTCACTCATAGGTTAAGGTTTTAAACTGTTAAATACACAGTTAAAAAAAAGCAAACTGTTTTTAATATCGCGTCGGCTAAAACGGGTTTCGGCACCGGCAAAACTGTAGCCGCTGAGACCTTCAAATTGCAATTGGTTAAGGTAATTTCGCTGCACCGGTATAACATACAGCGCCTCGGTTTTACTGATTTTAAACTGCTTTACCCCTTCTTCGGTATACTGCTTGCTTCCCGAAAATAAGTTAAGTACATCTACCCGGCCAAAGTAAAAATTTTCAACCGTATAACACATTAAGTAGCATTTTTGATCGGCTGCTTTAAACACACGCAAGCGTCCTTTTTTTTCAAGCCTCAACTCTACATAAGCGCCCTGCTGAAGGTTTCCGGTTAACGGAATTGTCATGGTGTCTATTTGTATATGGCATTGGTAACCCGGTTGTGCGCTGTTGTAGTATACAGTAAAAGCAAATACCAACAAGTATAATATACGCAAGTGCATAGTGAAAATTACAAAAAAAGGCTTAGCCCTTGCAGAGCATTTTTACAAGCTTATTAATATTTTGTGTAAAGAGATTGTACCTTTACCTCAGTGAATGCCGAAACAGATATTGTAGCATTGGCCAGCGCCCCGGGCACTGGTGCAATTGCCTTGTTTCGCTTTAGTGGGCCGGGAGTGTTTACCAAATTGCAAGCCCTGTTTTTTGCACACTACAAAAGCCAGCAATGGCCCTGGCCGGCACGCAAAGCGCTGTTAGGTAAAATTATTTACCAAGACCGTACTATAGATGAAGTTATTCTTACGGCTTACCCCGCCCCCCACTCATACACTGGACAAAACCTTGCAGAACTTAGTTGCCACGGCTCAGAATATATTCAACGTGAACTTTTGCAGTGCTTTTATGCCTGCGGCTTTTTACCAGCAGAACCCGGCGCATTTACGCTACGCGCCTTTTTAAACGGAAAACTTGACCTCAGCCAAGCCGAAGCAGTTGCCGATGTGGTAGCTGCCGACAGCCGTGCCGCCCATGAACAAGCCATGAAACATTTGCGAGGGGGCTATAGCCGGCATATTGAACAAATGCGGCTTAAACTGGTGGACCTGGCTGCGCTGCTGGAACTTGAGCTAGATTTTAGTGAGGAAGATGTAACCTTTGCCAACCGCAGCCATTTGCAGGGCTTGTTGCACAACGCCAATTCCCATTTGCAGGAATTAATTGATGGCTTTTATTGGGGGAATGCCCTAAAAACTGGTATTCCACTGGTTATTACGGGCAAACCCAATGCCGGAAAATCAACCCTGTTAAATGCCCTATTGCAAGATGAACGCGCCATTGTTAGCCCCATTGCAGGCACCACACGCGATACCCTTGAAGAACGCTTTATACTTGGACCTTATACGTACCGCATAATAGATACCGCAGGCCTGCATGATGGTGGTGATACCATAGAACGCCTGGGCATTGAACGCTCCTACAAAGCCATTGCCCAAGCTGTGCTTGTTATTTATGTTTGGGATGCCCATGCTGAAACTTTTTCGCAGATCAACATGGATGCCCTACAGGCTCACAACCCGCGTGCCCACTTTATTTGCGTTGCCAATAAAACTGATTTAAGCCATGCTCCCCTACATAATGCGCTGCCCATTTCAGCACAACAACAAACCGGTATTACAGAACTAAAACAACTGCTGCTTAACACCACACAACAATTGCAACCGCAAGCCGATTACTTGGTTACTCAAGCACGGCACGTGCATGCCTTACAACATGCGCAAAAAGCATTACAAGCAGTTGATACGGCTATAACACAAAACTTAAGTACTGATTTACTGGCTTTTGAATTGCGAGATGCTTTACAGCATTTAGCTGAAATTAGCGGTAAAGTATCTTCAGAAGAATTGCTTACAAGTATCTTTAGCAGATTTTGTATCGGGAAGTAAGGATATTTAATTAACAATTAGCTTTAACAGGTCTATCAAAAAGATGTGGACCATTCAAAACCTAAATAAGAGTCACATCACATTTCAGGATCCTTAAGGAGTGGTAATATCTCAATAGATTTTTTTAAGGCGTAAAACGGTAAGGTCTTTAATAACTCATGTGCCTTTTCTTCATCAATATTTTTAAGTATCAGAACAGCGCCATTTTTGGTTGGTCTTAAAAAGAGTTGATCTAATATCTCATCCTTTTTCCATTGCGCTACCACTTCGCGTTCGTGTTTAAGAATCTCCTGAAAATTACTGGGTATATTTTCCATGTCCAAGGTTAGAACTACTAAAATTCTGCTTCCTTTTTTTTGTGCGTCTGATTGTTCCAATTTATTTTGATTTGATTGTGAGTAGATTTTGTTTGAAGAGAATAATATCACGATTGGTAATATTATTAACACCTTGATTATACTATTCATTTTTTAAGTTTAAAAGCCGCGCACGCAATTCTGGAAAGCGAAACATGGCTATGCCAAAAAGTACACATTGAATAATACAAGGCGCAATAATAGATACGCCATGTTCTAAATGCGTAGCAATGGCTCCTCCCATGTAAGCTGCTAAAAGTAAGGTTCCCAAAACTCCCGTTCGGGGTATTAAAAAAAGAATTAGTGATAACATTTCAACAATTCCCAAAAGGGTGTAGGTACTTGGATTTAGTCCCGAATCTTGGGCCATTTTAAGCGTTTCGGCATTGGGAAAGAATTTACTTACCGCGCTGCCTAAAAAAATTAAAGCTACTAATCCACTTAGTATGCCATTAATGATTTTTTTGGTTTTTTCTGTTTGCATATATGTTTTATTTTAAATGTTTAAAAATGGATAATCAATATAGCCCTGATCTTTGCCACCGTACATAGTAGCCCTATCGGCCGTGTTCAATGCTGCATTGAGTTCAAATCGCTTTGGTAAATCCGGATTGGCCAAAAACAACGTGCCATATGAAATCATTGTTGCAATGCCTTTTTTAAGTTCCGTTTCACCGCTGTCACGGGTATATCCACAATTGGCAATAATGGGGTGCTGTGATATTTTTCCAAAAGTCTCAATCGTATCGATGGGATACTGTGGAAATGAGTCTGTAGAGAAAGGTACTTTCATTAAGTGGATGTAAGATAATACTAATTTATTTAACTCCTGAAGAAGGGCTGTAAACTGCTCTATAGGTTGCTTATGTGTTATATTATTATACGTACTTGTTGGGGAAAGCCGAATGGCTGCTTTATTTTCACCAACAGCTGATACCAATTGCTGCATAACGTGTATCACAAAACGATTTCTGTTTTCAATACTACCACCATATTCATCATTACGTGTATTAGAGCTGTCGGCTAAAAATTGATTTGGTAAATATCCAAAAGCCGCATGCAGTTCAACGCCGTCAAATCCAGCCTCCATAGCGTATTCGGCAGCTTGTTTATAGTCATGTATAATCTGTTGTATTTCATCAATTGTTAATGCTTTCGGTGTTTCATAATTTTTCATACCCTCCATAGTGAAATGCTGTTGCCCCTGAATGCCAATGGCTGAGGGAGCAACAGGCAATGCTCCATTTTTAACTAATGAATGTGCAACACGCCCCGTATGCCAAAGCTGTGCATATATTGTACCTCCTTTTTCATGTACGGCTTGAGTTACGTTTTTCCAGGCATTAATTTGATCACGAGTATACAGTCCCGGCGTTAAAGGACTTCCGATAGCTTGCTTACTAATATTAATAGCCTCACTGATAATTAGTCCGGCACTGGCTCTTTGTGTGTAATACAAAACGGTAGACGCGCCAACTACCCCCTCCATATTTGCTCTCGATCTTGTCATTGGCGCCATAGCCATACGGTTACTTAAAATTACATTGCCAATTTTATGCGGTTCTAATAGTTTCATTTTTGTTGTTTTTTTAAATTGTTTGCAAACCTACGTTTATTACTTTACTTTTGAAAGTAGTTACATTATTGTACAGTAGTAACCAAAGGTAAAGCATTGAATAAAATCAATATATTATGGCAAATAAAAAGATTGAAAAAACTCAAAAAGTCTGTTCTTTAAAGGATGTATTAGATGTGATTGGCGGAAAGTGGGCAATGCCTATTATTTATAATTTATCGAAAGGTAAAATGCGTTTCAAAAAAATTGAGAGAACAGTAGAGGGAATAAATACCAGGATGTTGGTAAAGGAATTAAAAAATTTAGAGGCTAACGGAATTATTACGCGAGAAGTTTTTGCAACTGTGCCACCCACTGTAGAATATACACTTACAAAAAAAGGAGAAAAGCTATTGCCCAGTATCAAATCGCTGCATCAATGGGGAGAAATGTATACTTAATAATAGGATATATTTGAATGATCCCTGTAATGAAATATAATATTAAATTAAAATTTAAGAATTATAAAACCTGGCATCAAAAAGCTCGTTTTAAAATTTATTAAATGGCTCCATCTAATAAATTCCGTATCCATAATTTATTAGCTTTTTTTATCACAAAATTAATTGATGTTTAGTTGTCTATTTACATTGCTAATTAATACGACTTAACTATGAAAATTGTTACTAATTACTGATTCAGCCGTATAAACAAAAAATATTACAAATTGTTAGCTGTTTAAATAAGGTTTTAAAAAGAGACCTCATTAAAATGCAAAAACAAAGCATTAATATTATTTGGTTTAAACGCGATTTACGTTTTACCGATCACGAACCCTTGTATTATGCACAGCAATCGGGTTTACCCATGTTATTGTTATATATTTTTGAACCCTCGGTTATGGCATATGTAGACAGCGATGTTAGACACTGGCGCTTTGTTTACGAATCACTATGCGATATGAATGAAAAACTTAGGTCTTTTAGTGGTCGATTGTATATCTGTCATCACGAAGTTCAATATGTTTTTGAACAATTGATTAAGCAATTTAATATTACAGGAATTTACTCTTCTCAAGAAACAGGAAATGCAATAACGTATGCCCGAGATAAACGTATAAAAAAATGGTTTAGTAAACATAACATACCGTGGTACGAATACCAAACCAACGGTATAGTTCGCGCGCTTAAATCACGACAAGATTGGGAAAAACGATGGCAGGCTAAAATGAGCGAATTCCCAAGTTTATAGACGATACCAGCTTGCAGCTGGTTACATTAAATGTACAGCAATACAAAATGATACAAGGTCCAGAATTAAATCCTGCACTAACAACTTCACAAAAAAACTTTCAAAAAGGTGGTGAAACACTTGCCTGGCGTTATTTTACGAGTTTTATTAATGAACGTCACAAAAACTACTCTGCGCATATTAGCAAGCCGTTACTAAGCCGAAAAGGCTGCAGCCGCATTTCACCCTATTTGGCATATGGCAATATCAGTATGCGTATGGTATATCAGTATACGCGACAACACTATGGGGCATCATCAAACCAGCGTGATTTATCTAATTTCATTTCGCGATTACACTGGCATTGTCATTTTATACAAAAATTTGAAGATGAATGCCGGTATGAATTTGAAAATATCAATTCAGCATTTAACACCTTAGTAAAACCCAAAAACGAACTTTATATTGCAGCTTGGCAAAATGGAAAAACGGGTATTCCTATAGTAGACGCCTGCATGCGTTGTGTGGTAAGTACAGGATATCTCAATTTTAGAATGCGGGCATTGGTTGTTTCTTTTTTTGTGTTTAATCTATGGCAAGATTGGCGTGATTTACATTTTTTAGCTCGTCAATTTTTAGATTATGAACCCGGTATTCATTATCCCCAATTACAAATGCAAAGCGGCACAACGGGTATAAACACAATAAGAATTTATAACCCCGTAAAAAATTCAGAAACGCATGATCCCGAGGGTTTATTTATAAAACAATGGTTGCCAGAATTGACGAATATACCGGCCCATTTAATACACGAACCTCACAAATTAACACTTATTGAACAATCCTTATACCAATGCCAATTGGGTGTTGATTACCCCTACCCTATTGTAGATGTTGAGCAAACGCGAAAATTTGCAAGCAGCACAATTTGGGGATTTAGAAAAAATGAAGCGGTAAAAACGGAGGCTAAACGGATTTTAAATAAACATGTAAATAATCCAAGCGTAGCTTAATGTGAAAAAATATAATTTAAAATACTAAAATGCCTTAAATCAAATTTTAATAATTCGTAACGTCCTATTATAGGGTATTAAATAAAAACTACAAAGTACCCATACAATTTAATTTATATTAAATCGCGTATAGTTTTTTAATTAATAATACCAAGCTATTCAGGTGTAATAAATCTGTATGGTATATAATTTATATGCTTGTGTTAATTTTATTTATCAGAATTAAAAAAACTATCATTAACATTAATGTTGATTGCGTAATTTTTTAAAAGTACCTGTATTACGCCCGTCTTTTTTTGTGTTTTTGCTGTTCCAGATGTGTTTATGTCTGCTGATAAGGCTTTGGGTATTTTAAATTTTTTTACATCCACCAAAAACTCAATCTTATCCGGCAGGCCATAAGCTGTCTGTGAGCCGTATTGGTACTCTGTTTTTACAGTGCCACTTGACTTTGTTGTAATTTGAGTTTTAACCACCACCTGATTTATAGCATCTATCCATAATTTTGCCAAAATAACATCGCCGGTATCCGAATTTGGGATTACATTTATTACTTCTGTTTTTACAGATTTAATAATTTCAAAAGCCTGAAATAATGCCGTATAATGTATAGAATCCGTTAACAACGTGTTAAACTGCAAAAAACCCTGTTTGGGCAACACGGCAATTCTCTTGGTATCCAGTTTAAAACGTTTGTGATCTTTAACATATAATTTTGATTGTATGGGTTGCAATGTAATATAGGGCAGGTCTACTTTGATTTCAACATCTACACTGTAGGTTTTTGATTTACTTAATTTAGCATTTACGTGGTGTAATAGCACACGAGGATTTTGCGCAGAAAAGCTCAAACTATAAAACAATACAATAAAAATCATTCGATGCGTCAGATGTAAATGCATCATGATAATATATCGTTACGGTTAAATTTATAAAAAGCAATACCCAATAATACCACACAATGCGATGTTAAAATAAATATTGAATGTAAAATAGCCTTGGTTTGCAATGGTGTATCAAAAAAATATCGCCAAGCGGCCATATGGGTGGTAAACAAAAATGGACGTATACGATCAAATACAGGAACATCCATTGAACCAATAATTGTAAATACCAAAATTATTCCCATAGTTGCTACAATTGGGCCAATTGAATTTTCAGAATAACATGATAAAGTTAATGCCAATGTAGCAACCGTTATTAATGATAAAAATGCCAGTGAAAAGCCACACAAAAAACGCCAGTTAATATCTTGTTCTTGAAACACCACCAAACCATCAAACTTTAATACAATCAAATCTCCTGCTCCAAACAGTATTTTGCCTAAAGTCAGTGACATAAAGGCCAAACATAAAATAACTGCCAGTGTATAAATTACGCTGGCAAAAAACTTAGACCATAAAATGGTACTACGGGAAACCGGCTTGGTTAATAGGAGTCTAATGGTGCCCATTGCCGATTCGCCCGAAATTAAATCGCCGGTAACAAATGCAATTAACAAGGGAACATGTATAATTAGCATCTGTATACTTATAAATGCTACAAGATTGCCATTTAATATACCTCCTTCAAATGCAAGTGTCTGCTCAAACTGTCCGGTAACTAATGAAATATAAAAGCTGCCATCTACTTTCATGGCAAATAATATAATGGCATTAATAATTATTATGCCTGCAATACCTATATAGCTGCGGGGCTTATAGGCAATTTTTAACAGCTCGTTATAAATGCATTTAATTAGCATACGATTGAACTTGTTGTAAAAAATAATCTTCTAACTGCCGCTTAACTTCTATTCCACTAACTTGTATATCATTACTGCAAAACATTGCATTTATTTGCGCAATGGCATCTGCATGCGTTTGCAATGTTAGTGAAGCATTGTTTACAAGCGTTTTACAAGCCGAAAAATTAGAATGCCGTAAAACCTCCAATGCCTTATCTACGGGCGTTAAATTAAATGTTACTATTAGCGCTGAACTTGATACTAAATCGGCCACATTACCCTGAACTACAGTTTTGCCTTTATTAATAATAATCATGCGGTTGGCAATACGTTCAATTTCTGATAAAATATGGGATGAGAGTATTACAGTTTTTCGTTTTTCATGTTTCAGCTGTAAAATTAAATTACGTACGTCAATAATCCCCTGCGGATCTAATCCGGTGGTGGGTTCATCTAAAATAATAAGATCCGGGTCGTGAAGTAGTGTTTGAGCAATACCCAAACGTTGTTTCATGCCATGCGAAAAACCGCTAACCTTATCGTTTGCTCTACCCTGTAATCCAACAAATTCCAGGAGTTCCGCAATTTTAGTTTTTGAAATACCAATACCTGAAATCCGTGCAAATACCTCTAAATTTTTTTGGGCTGACAGATACTTATAAAAATCTGGTTTTTCTACAATGCATCCTACTTTTGACAATATAGCGCTTCGGTGATCTGATAATGACTTTTCAAATAATGCAATAGTTCCGTGTGTTGGTTTTATTAATGATAACAGCATCCGTAGGGTTGTACTTTTACCTGCACCATTGGGTCCTAAAAAACCAAATACATCATTTTCGTACACATCAAAACTTACATCACTTACCGCACAAAACTTACCGTAATATTTAACCAGGTGTTTAACCTCTACTATTTTTTTAGCATGATTCACGACATAGGTTTAACATATGACGATGGGTTTTGTTTACAGCGTTTAAACTAAATTACAGCTAATTCAAATCCGTATACAAATACTATTCTGTAACATGCCCCGTAATCAACATCAACATAATAGTGGTAAACGGCAATACAGGGAAAAACAAGTGGCATGCTCTCAAATTCGTAAGTAAATTCTAAATGATCCGCTAGCTTAATATTTAATTTTAAATTATCAAAATCAAAACGATTCATTAAAACACATTTGCGCATACATTTGGTTATATTGTCAGGTATCCTGTAAAATCATCGAGCTTTACAGCTACCTGCTTAATTCCAAAAGTTTTAAATGCAATAACCCATGGTTTAAAAAAGGGTATGTAGAAAGATGCATTCCACGCATTCATTAAAATAAGTATTTGAGAGGTTACTGTACTGCAATTTTCCAAACACTTAACAGCCTTTAATAAATTTTGAAGCCCGCTTACATCATCATAATATTCAATAATTAATAATTTACAACATGGCCCACTGGTGTTTGATGGAATATAATTTACATCCAAATTTTGTTTTAAAATAAAATCACGCACGCAGGTAATTTCATTTTTAATTAAGGCCTCTTTTTCTGGAAGATACTTGGTGTCTATGAGTTCATTGCAAACACTTATATCTGTATACATAAGGCGTTCGTTGGCCTCCTCAAATAATGTATCATGTAATTGTGTATTATTAAGCTTTACGTGCCTGCCACCGGTACGTGAGCTAATGTAGTCAAACTGTGCTTGTGCAGTACTGTTTATTTTACCAATACTTACGATATGCATTTTACATGAAATTCCTTTTGAGCATACATCATCTATAGCTTGTTCAATTGATCCCCCACAAGTTTCTTCACCATCACTAATTATATAAAGTTCTTTTTGTGTATGTGTTTGTGCGTGTAGGTATTCGGCCGCAGTTTGTATTGCCAGCGCAAGGGGTGTTTTACCACTAGGCTCAGGCAATTGGGTTTTTAAATGCCGTACCAAATCGTTAAGATGCATATTTGAAACGGTAAAATGCGGGCCAAGCATTTTACATGGGCCGCCAAAAAAGCGTATACCTATTTGGCTGGCATTTTTAAATTGTGGTAACAGGCTATGAATAATAAGTTTGCAAGCCACATCTATTTTACGTTGTTCGCCATCTAATAAGGCGCTCATAGAGCTGGACGTATCCAACACAAGTTCTATTATTTTATTCATGGTGTTTTAATTGGCATTTAATGGTAAGTCTGCTGCATGGGGAATTTTTATCCAGTTTGAAAATGGAATATTGTAAAAATTAAAATACCGGCCAGGCTTTGGTTTTTCAATACAATGTATGCGGCTTGTATTTTGGGGCAGTGCTCCAAAAAATAGACTGTATGCAAAATACACACCCGAATTTTTAAAATAGTGTTTTTGGGGCGCTAGGGGTATTCCCAAAGCCCTAATTAAAGGCACGCATAAACCACTATCTGCGCATTGTATGTAACAGTGGGGGTCAATTTGTATCCATCCGCCATTAATATAATACTGCGGTGACTGGTAAATAAAATCAATTCGTGTAAATTGAGGCCCCGGCCATATGGATTTTATTTTTACACCTGGTGTTTGCATCATGCCGTCTGGATTATACAGCGGTATAAGCTCTGGAGTGGTATCGGGCGCTATACGTCCGAAGGATTGTTTTGTGTTCATGCCACAAACCTCCCCCTTAACTCCGTATAATATATACGGAGTTAAAAAATTATACCTTTATGTTGTATGAATTTGAGTAAAAGTGCATTACGGCGATACAAAATTATTGATCAGGCGTTGCGTAATAAAATGCGACCTTACCCCAATATGCAAGAATTAATTGCACTGTGCGAACAATTACTTGATTATAGCCCTTCCATAGAAACCCTTCAAAAAGATATTGCTAATATGCGCCTGCCCTATCCGGATGGCTTTGATGCGCCTATTGTGTACAACCGTTTAAAACGCGGCTATGCTTACAGCGATTTAAATTACAGTATTTCAGGCATTCCGCTTCGCGATGAAGATATGCAAGCGCTGGCAGAGGCAGTTGAATTTATGCAAGCTATGGATATTGGTAGAATTAGCGAGAGCTTTAACCATGCCATTGAAAAAATACAGTCAGCCAGTATTGAACAGCGGCAACGCGTACAGGGTATTTTGCCGGTACTTCAAAATATGACACTGCCTCAAACCCGTGGCTTTGAGCATATCAAGCTATTTTATAAGGCCTGTCGTGAACAAATGCCCGTGTCATGCATTCATTATTCGTATAAAAAACGTGTTTTTAACGTTCTTATGCTGCATCCCTTTTTAATTAAAGAATTTGAAAACCGATGGTATATTTATGCATATTCCGAAACGCATGGCAATGTTAGAACTTTTGGCCTTGACCGCATCTTTGAACCAGTTTTTGTAAAAACAACATTTATTAAAACCGACAAGGCTCAAGCCGAACTCTTTTTAAAGGATGTTTACGGAGTATTTCCGGTGCCCGGTGCTAAAAAATGCACTGTAAAAATACATGTGAGTCAGCTGGGTACTCAATATTTTCAAGCTTTTCCATTACACAGCAGTCAAGTTATAAAAAAAGAAAATTCAGGAACATCGGTTATTTGCTTTACACTTATTCCAACCATTGAACTGGCACGGTTTATATTAGCTCAGGGGGGGCATGTTAAAATCATACAACCCAAATGGTTTAAACAATTTACATCGCACGCACTGCTATGAGGTCAAAAAAAGTAGAAGCTTACCTGGTTCATACAGAGCCTCCAAAAGCACAGGATAATCCACGGGTATTACGTATACTGCTGTTACCGCATGCCACACAAATTGATTTTGGATACGTGGCTCCTTGGATTATAAACGTGGGGGCTGGATTCGCATAGCACCCCATACCCATATTAAATGCCATGGCGCTAATCAAAAGTTTCATTTACTGGATTCTAAAAATATTCCCATAGCACCGAAGCATCACCATTTTGAATCTGTCCAAGATTGGATGATGTTTTCATTATGGTTTGAAGCACTTCCTGCCAGGGCAACTCATATTGATATTATTGAAGAAGAATTTCCCAGTGCTGATGATTTTAATTTTTACAACATTTCTCTTCAACCGCGTATACCTCTAATAATGTAACAGCTAAATTCTTTTAAACAGACAAAATTTTCTATAAAGCAATCTGTGCTATTGGTACAAATCTTACAAACGCTTTTTAATAAAATCCGGACAGGCGTTTAAAATCCATGAATTGCGTTTACACCCGGGGTTATCAAAGAGGCTGCATGCTATATTAAAATACAGGCCGCCGCCACGTAAATCGTTATGAAATAAAAGGGGTAAAGCGTCTTCCAGTCCAAACGAAAAACTTCGCACCCTAAAGGCCATTCCCATTTGCGGCATAGACAATCCCAACATACGAATGGGTAAGGCAAACTCAAAATTCTTACGCTCGTAACGCGGTGTAACAGAAATTAAATTATACGCTTGCGGGCCATTAAAAAAACTTGGCATCAAGTTAATTACGGCTGTAGCATTTATGTATACATACTGTTCTGTATTCCAGTCAAATTGAGCGCACAGGTTAAGGGGTAATGATGTTGTATAATTATCTGTATAAAACAATGCCATAATGCTATCAATAACCTGTTGCTTAAGTAATTTTTGTCCGCGATCAAGACGATAGGTACCCGAGCCTTCAAGTTTAGCTCGTAAAGTGGGCTGGTAGCGAATATATCCTAAATCGCGAAGTGCCAGGCTTGCTTTAAATTTATAGTCGGCGTGTTTGCAATCAAATTTGGTGGAATTGGGGTAATAATTATTTACTGTTTTTAGCATGCGTTTAAAAACAATACCGGCATCCAATGCCATGCCTTCTCCATAATTCCAACGGGGCTGATCTTGAAATGCTAAATTTGAATTTAACTTGTCAACTACTAATAATGTGTCGTTATATGAGCCCATTAACATTAAAAACCCAAATTGTGAAGTATGTAAACCCGAAAGATACCTGAGGTTTCCGCCCAATTGCCACATGTCTTTTCGGTTTTTACTAAAAATATAGGCTGTATTAATGCCAAACTCTGCCCAACTTTGGGTACTGATACGTACGTTTACTGAATTAAATACATCTTCGTTTTTTAGCACGGCTTCATCGCCCATAGCATATGCTGTTGCATAATCTGCCAATGTTTTGGGTATATTTTTAACTTGTGAAAACGAACGTGCTCGTGTAAAAAACCCCCAGCCCCAATGTTCTTTTGAAAAGGTAAATGCCAAGGCATCCGCATTTAAAACAACATATGCGTTTTTATCCGTTTTTGATTTTAAATACCGGGGCATTATGCTTTCCGGATTTCGTATTAAATCCAAATAATAAAATGCAGGTAAAAACGCAGCGTTATTATGCGCAAATGCATTTACGCCAATAATATTTAACTGGGCCATAGCCCAAGAATCGGCACTACTGGCCGGATTTAAAAAAATAGAAGATGTAGGACAATAATTGCTATTGGCATAGCCTAATTTTTCTTGTGCGTGAATATTAACGCTTAAAAAAACGATACAGAAAAAACAAAAATTAATATACCAACTTGATTTTACCATTACGAATTTTTTTTCCATCCCGGTCTGCCGTAACTAGCTCGTATTGATACAAACCTTCGGGACAAGTACTTCCTTTGTAGGTACCGTCCCAAACTTCTGTAATACGCTGTGTTTGAAAAATTAAATTTCCAAACATGTCAGATATACTAAGTCGGTACATCGTTATGGGGCATGCAGGTTGAATGTAAAAATACACTTTTGATTTTGGATAAATAGTAGATGGTAAATTCAATCGGCAGGGACAGGTTTTAATGGTAATGGTATACTGCTGCTCTAATTTGCATTCACGGGGTTTATACATTTGTAACACATATAAACCATTATGCTGCACATCAATTTGTGCAGAACGGCTGCCGGTGCTCCATAAATAATGCCAATTGCTTTGCTGAGCTGGCCCAATGCGTTTACTGCTGTCGTGATCACAAAATTGCTGCGTGTAAAACTGTTGTTGCGGTTTAGGCTTTATGCTTACATGTATAGTGTCTTTATGCCTGCAGCGACCCTTTTGAATTTCAATACTGTAAATACCGCTGTTTCGAATTTGCAAATCTTTAATTTCTGATTTGACATTCCACAGATTTACAATCCCCTGTGAGGGTGAAAATGTTAAGACCGTTCCGCAGAGTATGGTATCTTTGGGCAATTCGTGTACATATCCCTTAACATATACCGAATCGCACCATTGTAGCTTTAAATTCTGGTATATAAAAAGTTTAAACCAGCCGGCCTCATAAATTTTAAGCGTTCGGGCCTGTTCAATTGTACCTCTCGGCGTTTGCCATATCCACGTTGAAGCAGCAAAACAATTTTGGGTTTTATCTAAACACCGTACACTTAAAAGTGTCGTATCTTTTTTACATATATCTATTAAACGGGGCTGCAATTGCTGCGCAAGCGCGTAATTATAACACATACCGATAATAAACACATAAATCCCCCTGTACATATTACAATTCTAAAAGTATTTCAATTTGAGTGCCCTCATTTTGCTGTGCACCTAAAAATCGGCGCGTTACACGCTGTAGTTTACCATTAATTTTAGTATTTAATGTTAAAATTTGGTTTATTGTTTCAGTGGCTAACGAATTATGGGTTTTATGTTGTTTAAGCGATTGTGCCCCAACGCCGTTGTCGCTAATGCGAATGCATACATGCCTTTCGGTTTTTAAAAACTGAATATCAATGTGCCCCGAACCTGATTTAGGTAAAATACCATGAAGTAATGCGTTTTCTACATGAGGTTGAATAATCATATTGGGTATAGTGCACGTATTAATATCTAAAGCCGCATCAAGTTCTATTGTATAAGTAAATTTATCATTAAACCGCTCCTTTTCAAGTTCAAGGTACATTCGCAATCTATTTATTTCATCGTGTAATGCAATTTCTGAATGGCTGGCACGTTCTATTATCATTCGTATTAATCGCGAAAACTTTGCCAGGTACTCTGAGGCTTTGAGTTTATTGTTTTCATTTATATAATGCTGAATGGAAGTTAGTGAGTTAAAAATAAAATGCGGACTTAAGAGCGCATTCATAGCCTGATGTTTAAGGCGGTTTAATGTTTGTGCCTCGTGTAATTGTTTTTTAGATTGTTTGCCTTGTACATAAATTACAAGTAAAATCAATGCTATTAAAGCCCCTACAATAAAAATCCAAAGTCCAATTTTAAATGCCTTACGTTCGGTAAATGTGGGATTGCGGTAAAACGTTTGCACTAGAGGTGCCGACCAGTCGCCTGTAGATAAGCTATATGATGCCTCAATGGTATGAGCACCAGCGCCTATCAGGCATTCAGACTGGCTTTCAGAGGTGTAATTATAGGCCCCGCCGTCCATTCGCCATCTAAATTTTAAATGCTGTCGCGGATGAAATTCAGGCTTTAACCAATGCCATGTGATGCGCGACTGTGTGGCATCCATAATACATCCAGCTGTTAAAGGCTGCCAGTCGATTTGGCCGGTATTGTGGTATTGAATACTTAAATCCGGATGCGCTGTTTGCTGTTTAATTAAATCTGAAACATCAGCCAATGCAATGGCGCCAGGTAAAACAGCCATTATTGTAGAGCTCATCAGGTTAATATCATAAACATAATCAGATGGTAACCCTTGGGCTTGGGTTACATGATTTATTATTTTAGCATCTGGCGTACAAATAAAAATGCCGTTTTGACTGGCAATATAAATATGCGACGCGTTGTTTCTGATTTTTGTAACAGCAATGTCAATGGGTTTAGGCTTAAAGGCAATATCTTTTTGAATATTCCAATTACTTATGCCGTTTTCATGTGCAATCCACAAATGCTGTTGTACAATACAAAAATTAAAAAATGCTTTTTGTGCAAAACTTCCCGTTTGGAGTTGGGCCTTTGGTAAATGCGTATTCCAAATATATAAGCCATGTGATGTGGCAATAAACAGCGCATTGTTATACCAAATTATATCGTGTATACGGGTTTCAAATCCGGGAATATTTAAAATGGTGTCGGTTTTATTATCATGTACTTTTAAAACACATCCAAAAGCCGCCGCAATAAATTGCGTTGAGCCGTTTGTAATCGATTTTTCAGAATGCTCAAAGCAATAGCTGAAATTTTTATTGTTAAATCGCAAGCTTTTATATTCCGTTTCACGTGCACCATATACACTTGATAAAACTATGTTTTGATTTTTTACAGCAATACTACTAATGGGCTTTTTAAAATAGGCATCTTCATGTCCTGCTCTATACCAGTTTGTAGCATCTGCATTGGTAATAAGAAACCCATTATTGGTACCAATAAGCCAGTGCTGTTGATAGGTTTCTACGTTTAAATACCGTAATTCTGGGTCTGACTTTTCATAGATAACCGATTTAAATGCAGAGCCCCAGATAACATAAAGTCCCTGGCCGGCCATACAAATCCATACATTACCTGTATAATCTTTATACAACCCATTTACAATTCCCTGCGGAATACCCAGCCGGTTTAAATAAGGTTTAAAACGACCTTTAGCGGTGTGCCATAATTCAGAAGCGCTTTCATTTACAAGCCAGTAATTACCTTTTGACTCGGGTATTAAAAACTCAGAACCTGCATCTGTAGACAGCGTTAAAATATCGGTTGCATCAAAATCAACGGGTTCTAATGTATTTTGCGCAGAAATAAAATTATAACGATTAATACCCTGAGCCGTTTTATAGCATAATTGATTTTGAAATATTGCTAATGCGGTTACTGGCGATGGAGTGCTTTTCCATAATTGAAACCGACCTTCTTGAAATTTATAAATTCCAGATTTTCGGCCAATAAAAATAATACTGTCGTTAAATGATAGGGATGCATATGCCAAGTTATTTTTTTCATAAGCAAGTTGCGGATCTTGTATTACCGTTCCGGTTTTAAGGTTAACTGCCGTAACGCGAATCCCTCTGGTAAACAGTAGCGCCCAATTACTACTCGTTAAAATTTGATTGGCATTATTGCCTGAAATTGCTGCCACCGGTTGCATGGTTTTTTGAGACCAATTGTATTGGTATAAACCTTTATTGTAAATTGATAAATACAATGTCCCATTTGAACATATATAAAATGCAGTTAGCGATCTGTATGACAGGTTTTTAATGGGTAATTGTTTAAATCCGCTTCCGTCATTATAAAATAAGCCCTTAGCCGTGTTGCAATATATTACACCATTGGTATGCTGTTGCACCGAAAGCACATTAGCATCTAATAAACCGTCTTCTGCTGCAAATCGTTTTACGCTCCAATACGATTCTTGAGCAAAAACGCCAAACACTAAAAGATGGCATGTTATAACCACCCCCAATACAAAACGGGATTTCATATCGGCATTAAAGATACAGCTATTGTTTTTTACTTTGGGCGAACGGCACGCTCACTTATAAATGCAGCAAAATCTTGTGTTCTGGCCTTACTTACCTGCACGCGGGTACCGTTTTCAAGTACAACCTCTCCTCCATCATGTGTACTAAATTCTTTTACACAGGCAAAATTAATTAAAGAAGAACGGTGCACTCTAAAAAAATCTCGTGATGGTAATATGCTTTCAAATTCTTTTAACGTTTTGCTGGCTACAATTTTTTTTCCGGATTTAAGGTATAAGGTGGTGTAATTGTCATTTGCCTCTAGCCAAATAATATCACTAAACTCAACCAGGGTAAATCCTTTACTATGATTTATAACAATAGTATGTGGTTCTTGATCTGTTGGTTTTTCTGGCATTTGACTATAATGCGCAACCACTTTATTAACCGCTTGCTGTAATTCAGATATAATAATGGGTTTTAACAAATAATCCGTAGCTCCTGCTTTAACAGCTGCTATACCGTGATCGCCGTATGCTGTTACAAAAATAACTTTAAATTCACGTTTGTATATACCCTCAAGCATTTGAAATCCATTCATCCCAGGCATTTGAATGTCTAAAAAAATTACATGGGGCTGAAGCTCCTGAATACTTTTTTTTCCTGAAAGTCCACTATCCGCCTCCCCTATAACCTCAATTTCGGGACAGTATTGCTTTAACATGCTAACGGTGTTTTTACGACTTGCCGATTCATCGTCAATTACAAGGGCTTTATAAGTTTGCATACATTTAAATATAAAAAAATAATCAATGCATTAACCCGTCATTTCGTGTAGGGTATTTTTTATTGAGTGAATTTCAATTTTTTATTTGTACATTTAATTTAACATTTATTCTTATGATTTCACATGTGGTTCGTGTTTTGGTTTTGAGTATTTGTTTTACGTTAAGTAAAGCCCAAGTAACAACTCAAACTTTCAATTTTTCTGGCACTTTGCAAACATTTACAGTACCCGCTTGTGTATTTAACCTTTCCATTACTGCATTTGGAGCACAAGGAGGCACCAACTCAAATAGCACCACTGTTGGCGGTCTTGGAGGTCGTGCTATTGGAGTATTAACCGTAACTCCGGGAACCGTTTTAAATATATATGTTGGCGGCACAAATGGCTATAACGGTGGGGGTGCAGCTGGAGTTTGTCAAAATAGTCCGCTTTCAAATGGTGGTGTGGGGGGCGGTGCATCGGATGTTAGAATCAATGGTATTGCCCTAGCTAATCGTATTATTGTTGCAGGTGGTGGTGGTGGTGCCGGTGGCGATAGAATTCCGAGTTACGGCCGCGGTGCTGGTGGTGGAGGTGGCGCCGGATATTATGGCGGAGGCGGAGGTTCAGGCTGGGTGGGATCATCCGCAACGGGTTGGTCGTTAGCAACAGGAGGCACGCAAATATCAGGGGGTTCAGGTGGAACAGCATTAAATGCAGCAAATAATGGTAATAATGGCGCTTTAGGACAAGGCGGTTCTGGTGGTGGAGAAATAGGTAGTGGACAAGGTACTCCTACACAACAATCCTATATTGGTGGTGAAGGTGGTGGTTTAATTGGTGGAAATGGTGTACATACCACAGGGGTTAGCAATTGGGTAGGTATGAGTGGTGCCGGGGGATCCAGCTACATTGGCGGGCTTCTTAATGCATCTACAACATCCAGTATTAATACTGGAAACGGCAGGGTTATTATTTCCTATATTCCCTCAGGTGCGCCCGTTGCAATTTCTGCACCTGTAAATGCTATTTGTACCGGCGGTAGTGTTCTTTTAACGGCATCCGGAGCCATCTCGTATACCTGGAGCACAGGATCTAATAATTCAACTATTACCGTTTCGCCCAATACAACCACAACGTATACACTTAACGGTACAGGCGTTTCAGGATGTATCTCATCAACAGTTATAACTATTAATGTAAGTACGGGTATTCCAACACTAG
>RFNG01000162.1 GCA_009927275.1 Sphingobacteriia bacterium
CTCCGTCGCAAAAATAAGTTTTTTTTACTACATATAGCATATCTTAATATTTCGGACCTTTAATTATGCGTTTGAGGCTTTTATATAGTGTTTTATATGGTTTACCGCTTTTAGCCTTTGCTCAATTTAGGAGTGCCTGGGATTACGCAATATTTCGTGACGCGCATGGCTATTCCTATATTGAAACGTATATTACACTAAATGCTGCGCGCTGGCCAATTAAAAATAATACTCAAACGGTGTACATTTCGGGTGCCCTTAGGTCGGTTGATACTGCCATTTCATTTTCATACCAAGTCCATCATGTAAAACAAAACCCGGGTTTAAATTTTATAGATGTGCAACGGTACTTTTTAAAACCGGGAAAATACCATATACACTTACATATAGCCGAATCAAAACAGTTTGGTGCTTTTGCGGATACTTTTGAAGATTCCATTACTGTTTTAAAAAGTGCACCTATAGGATTATCAGATATTGAATGTATTGAACACTTTGAAAAATCTAACCAAAAGCATCCCCTTCAAAAGTTTGGAGTTAAGCTTATTCCCTACTCTTCAAACATATATAATGAAAAGCATACACAGCTACAAGTGTATCAAGAATGTTATTTTAGTATGACACAAGATACCGGAACCTATTTTTTGTACAGGTATTTTATAAGTGACGCCGAAAACGGTAAACCTATAACTGGCTTAAGTGGATTTAAAAAAATAAAAGGCGCATTCATCTATCCGCAATTAATACAATTGCCCATTTCAAAATTGCAAAGTGGCCGCTATGTAATTACCTGCCAGCTGGTAAGTACAGAAAATGTTATACTTGCACAAAGTCAAAAAATATTTATTAAAGAAGGCCATGGACATGAAAAAACTATACCTGAAGCTCTGTTTTTTGGTTCAACCCAACATAGCGATACTATAAAAATGCTGCTGGAAAGCTTATGGCCAATTGCCGGTGAATTGCAAAAAAATCAAATCATAAACCAGGCACTTCGTAACGATGTTAAATTAATGAAACAATTTATTGTTCAGTTTTGGCAAGACCGCTGTGCAGATACTGCCAATCCTGTAAAATCCTGGGCTTTGCATTATCAAAAGGTGCAATCTGCAATTGCATTATTTAAATGCGGTAAGCAACCTGCCTATTATACCGATCGGGGTCGTGTGTACATTCAATACGGTTCTCCTAACCAGCGTACACAACAAAATAATGAAGAAAACACCTACCCGTATGAAATTTGGCAATATTACCGTATTTACGATGCCACCAATGGTCAGTTTTTTAGTAATCGTAAATTTGTATTTGTAAATCAAATGTTGGGTGATGACTGTTTTAAATTAATACATAGCGATATGCGCGGCGAAATCAATAATCCACGTTGGCAATTTGAAATAACACGAAGAAATTCAAATGGGCTTTTTAATCCCGATAATACAACACCGGCTGGCACTGAAAACAACCAGTTTCGTGATCTGTTTAATAATCCGCGATGAGTTCATTAGCTATTGTTATTCTTAACTACAACGGTACAGCATTGTTGGATAGATATTTGCCTCGTTTAAAGGATTTATGTGCGTTAGGCGATGTGATAGTTGCAGACAATGCCAGTGATGACGGCAGTATTTTACATGTAATGCATCATTATCCATGGGCAAAAACCTTGTCCCTTCATCATAACTTTGGGTATGCAGGTGCTTATAATCATGTTATAAATACCCTTAGTCATACGTTTGTTTTAATTTTAAATAATGACTTATGGATTAGTAAAAATGCCGTTGAACAGCTTTTGCAATATATGCAAGCGCACGAATGTTGTGCCGCGGCCCAGCCTCTGATATTATCGGATGTGGACTCTAATTACTTTGATTATGCGGGAGCGGCCGGTGGACATATCGATGTGCTGGGATATCCGTTTTGCCGGGGCAGGCTATTTGATGTTTGTGAACAAAATCACGGGCAATACGCCACTAGCAATGCCATCTCATGGGTGGGTGGCGCCTGTTTTATGGTACGTACAAACGATTTTAAAGCTGCCGGCGGATTTGCTAGTTCTTTTTTTTCACACATGGAAGAGATTGACCTGTGCTGGCGTTTTTTGAGGCTCAAAAAAAATCTGGCCGTAGTTGCTGAGGCCCATGCTTACCACTTAGGAGGCGGTACACTAAAACACGGTTCAACTAAAAAAGTGTATTATAATTACCGTAATAATTTACTGATGCTTTTTAGAAATTTACCGCTTTTATGGCTGTTAGGCATTTTGCCACTGCGTTTAATGATGGATGGCCTGTCTTGTTTTTTGTTTTTAATAAAAGGGCAATTTGGTTTTATTTATATGGTACTAAAAGCGCATTTGTCTTTTTATAAATCCATACCGGAAGTAATCCGTTTTCGAAAAAAATGGAAAGTGCTTGCGCCTTTTACTGTTCCAAAACACATGTACCGCAATAGTATTGTGCTGGATTATTTCATATTAAAAAAGCGTTTTTTTACAGATTTAAATCCCCGTAGATTTTAATTCTTAAACAAATTAATTGGTTTAAATATTAATTTAGATTTAATAATTGCGCTATTTCTTTATTTCAAACAAAAAAAGGGTAATTCTACATTTAAATATACGGTACCTTTATAAACATGGGAAAATCACATGACAACACGTTTTTACAAGAGGCCGTTCTTGCATTTTTAAAATCAAATAACTCAAAAGCTTATAACCATAAACAAATTTTTAAAGCGTTACAATTAGATGATGCGTTTAAACCGTCATTACCTTATGTGTTAGAAACGCTAGAACGCCTTAATCATATTACTCAAACGGCACCGGGTAAATATTGTTTGGCACAAAATACCATAGGGCTTGAAGGTCAAATTGACTTTAATTCCAAAGGAATGGCCTTTGTAAGTATTAACGACATGGCCGAAGATGTATTAATTGCGCCTGAGCAAACAGGAAATGCTTTGCAGGGCGATACGGTTAGAATTGCGTTGTTAAAGCGCAAATCTGCTAATCGTCATTATGGACGCGTGGTTGAGGTTGTAAAGCGTGCACGCTATGAATTTGTTGGTACCTATAAAAAAAATAAAACGCAAGAATGGGTAGTGCCCGATCAATTGAAAATACATGTTGACTTTATAGTAGCTGCACACCCTCTTAAAATTCAAAACGGAGATAAAGTAGTTGTAAGTTTTGTTCACTGGAATGACAATGATCCTGCGCCGTTTGGCAAAATAAGCCGGGTATTAGGAGCTCCCGGATTACATCAAACAGAAATGAATGCCATTATGGTAGAATTTGGATTGCCCGAGCAATTTCCAGAAGCCGTAGAACTTGAAGCTGCAGCTATTTCAGATGTTATTGCCGAAAGTGAAATAAAGGCTCGGGCCGATTTCAGGCCTATAACCACTTTCACCATTGATCCACACGATGCCAAAGATTTTGATGATGCCTTATCGATTGAATATCTTGATCAATCTACGTTTAAAATTGGCATACACATAGCAGATGTAACACATTTTGTAAAACCCAACAGCCAGCTAGAACACGAAGCGTATAGCCGTGCTACAAGTGTGTATCTTGTTGATCGTTGCATTCCTATGCTGCCTGAGCGCTTAAGTAATTTTTTATGTTCACTGCGCCCACAGGAAGATAAGCTTTGTTTTAGTGCGGTTTTTGAAATGGACGCACAAGGCACAATAATAAAAGAATGGTTTGGAAAAAGTATAATACATAGTAATCACCGTTTTACCTATGAAGATGCTCAACTTGTATTAGATGAAAAAAAAGGACCATTTTACAATGAATTAAACACACTGCATACTATTGCCAAAACCTTACGACGAAACCGTACCGCAAAAGGATCTTTATTTTTTGATCGTGATGAAGTTAAATTTCATTTAGATGAAAATGGAGTGCCAACGGGCGTTTATGTTAAAAAAAGTTTGGATGCCCATAAATTGATTGAGGAATTTATGTTACTTGCAAACCGCAGGGTTTCAGCATTTTTAGAATCGCAGGGAAAACATTCTGTATTTAGAGTTCATGAAGATCCGAATCCGGAAAAATTGCAGGCATTGGCTGAAATGGCCTCTCGATTTGGCTATAAAATGGATGTACAAACTGCTGATCGGGCAGCTGCCTCAATTAATACACTGATGCAACAAATTGCAGAAAAAAAAGAACGCGGCATGTTAGAACTTTTAGCATTACGCACCATGCCTAAGGCGTTTTACAGCACAAAAAATTTAGGCCATTACGGCCTGGGATTTTCAACTTACACGCATTTTACATCTCCCATTCGTAGGTATCCGGATATGATGGTACATCGCTTACTTGAGCAACGACTTTTAAAATTGAATGCCATGCAAGGTGAAACTTTACAAACAGCCTGTAAACACAGTAGCGCTCAAGAACGAATTGCTACTGAAGCAGAACGTGCTTCAATAAAATACAAACAGGTTGAATTTATGCAAATGCATGTGGGCGAAGTTTTTAAAGGTATTATTAGCGGTGTTTCCGAATGGGGTGTTTATGTAGAGCTTTTAAACTCTAAATGTGAAGGCATGATACGCGCGCGCGATTTAGGTAATGATTATTTTGAATTTGAGCCCGACCGTTACAGATATATTGGCAAACGTAGCCGAAAAACCTATGCCTTGGGTGATCCTGTAGAGGTTATTGTTGATTTAACCGATATGCAAAAAAAACAAATTCAGTTTAAGCCCTATTTAAAATAAATACATACAAAGTATGTACGGACAAATTATTCGTTTTGCGGGGCCTGTAATTATTTCACAATTGGGCCATGTTGTAATGGGCATGGTTGATCTGTATTTTTTAGGTCAATTAAACGCAACCTATTTAGCGGCAGGAATTTTAGCAACACAAATTCACTTTGTAGCACTGGTATTTTGTATGGGCTTTAGTTATGTGCTGACTCCTTGGATTCAAAAATATAAATTACAAAATAATGGTTTGTGGAAAATTCAAACGCAATTTGCTGTATTTACAGGTTTGTTTTTTTCAGTGCTTATGCTGTTAATTACCCCTTTGGGGGTGCTTGTGTTTTCATACTTACAGCAACCCCAAGATGTAATAATTTTGGCGAAACCGTTTTTGTGGACCTTACAGTGGAGCCTCTTTCCTTTAATACTATTTTTTTCATGTAAACAAGCCGCAGAAGCACAAGGTAATACTACCACGGCGCTGTGGATTAGCCTTTTAGGAAATAGTATTAACCTAATTATTAATCCGCTTTTAATATTTGGGGTTTTAAGTATAAAAGGTTTTGGCTATATGGGTTCAGCATATGCAACATTAGCATCCAGATTAATTATGGCTGTTGCTTTTATTATTGTACTGAAACCGTTTCAAAAAAATACAACTGTTGCTAAAACATCGCTTTTTTCTTTTCAAACTGTAAAAGACTATCTCATACCTGGATGGTATACAGCCTGGCAAATTACATTTGAATTAACAGCTTTTACTGCCGCCGGATTAATGTGTGGAGCTTTAGGTAAAACCATTTTAGACGCCCATGGATTGGTGCTTTCTTGGGCATCCTGTTCATTTATGTGTGCTCAAGGTATTTCAGCAGCAGGCACCTATTATGTTTCGGGATTTGTAGCAAAAAAAGATATTCTGCAATTACAGGCTTTTATTCGTAAGCAAATACTATTGGTACTATTTATAATGATAGGATTTGCAGTTTTATTTATTAGCTTAAAATCCTATGTGCCATTTTTATTTACAAACGATGCCGCGGTTGCAAAACAGGCTGCTGCATTAATGGTAATTGCCGCTGCTTTTCAATGTTTTGATGGTATGCAAGTAACACTTTCGGGAATATTACGTGGATTGCTTGATACGCAATGGCCAGCACGCTTAACCTTTTTAGGGTATTGGACTATTTCCATTCCTCTATCCTATTATTTTGGATTCATATTAAACTATAAAGCCATGGGGATTTGGATCGGTTTACTTTTTGGTTTATGCTTTATGGCATTAAGTTTGTTTTTTAGATTACGCATTCAACTTAATAAATTAAAAGATAAAGCAATTCTTAATTAATATTTTAAAATAATTAGTAAAATTATTGAGTGCCTTCCGGCATATTATTTTTTGGTTTTTGCTCATTAGTTAAAAAATACATTAATAATTAAACCATATTTTATAATGCGTTAAAAAATGAGATTTTATTTTGCTACAATCTTTTAAATTTTAGAATGTTTATTGATTGTGATTTTATTTGTAACTCCATTTTTTAGATTATGATTTTAATTTTAAGGATTTTTTAAAATACTTTTTTAGATGTGGAATCTTGTAATTAAATTGACTTTCGGGCCAGGCCTTTGAGAAATATACGATGCCTTAAAACACCCTTTAGGTGATTTCCCCCTTAGATGTATAGTGCATTATGCCGTAGGCCGCATATCTTCAATAATAAGCTGAACATTACTTTTAGCACTCGAACCCGGATTTGTAAAATTTATTTTATATACAATATCCATAGGAACTTGTTTTTGTATAGCATCAATTGTGTGGGCCATATTAAATGCTATTGCTGGAAACTGTAAGTTTGGATTTTGATTTTGAAATACATTTAACTTTAAATGGTTTTGACCCATTACGTGGGCCCAGCCCGAATCTAAAACCGCTCTGGATATAAATAAGGGACTTAAATTTGACGGTCCATGAGGTGCAAATTTTTCAAGCACTCGTAAAAATTTAGGTGTTAGTTGCTGAAATCCAAGCTCGGCTTCAATTTCTAAAGTGGGTATTCGCTGATCAGCACTGATGGTTTGAGCTGCTATGGATTCAAATTTATCTGAAAATGCCTTTAAATGTTGTTTATCCATCGTTAAACCTGCAGCATACTTATGACCACCAAACTGCAATAAATATTCAGCACATTGTTCAAGGGCGGTATACAAATCAAAATCTTTAACACTACGGGCACTTCCTGTAATTTTTCCTTCGGATTCAGTTAAAATAATAGTGGGTTTATAAAATGATTCAATCATCCGTGAAGCAACTATGCCCACTATGCCTTTATGCCAATCTGCATTAAACAGTACCGTGGTATAACGTTGTTCCGCTTTGGGGTCAGATGTAATCATGTTTAGGGCCTGCTGAGTGGTTTCACTGTCAACATCACGGCGTAGTGTATTTGTATCATTAATTTGACCTGAAAGCTCACGGGCTTTAATATCGTTTGCACTTAATAACAATTCAATGGCCATGTGCGCATGTTTCATGCGGCCTGCTGCATTTATTCGGGGTGCTAATGTAAATACCAAGGTGCTTATAGTTACAGCAGATTTTGAATAGCCTAAATCTAAAAGTGCTTTTAAGCCAGGACGGGGCTTGGTATTTAATTGCTGTAATCCAAGACATGCCAGCACACGATTTTCACCGGTTAAAGGCACTATGTCTGCTGCAATACTACAAACGGTTAGGTCAAGATAGGCCCAGGTTTTATCGGTATCATCCAATTGTTTTGACAAGGCCTGAATTAATTTAAATCCAATTCCGGCACCGCTAAGTTCTTTATACGGATAGGGACATTGCGCCTGCTTGGGGTTTAAAATTGCAAAGGCATCGGGTAATTGCGGGCCGGGTAAATGATGATCGCAAACAATTACATCAATGCCAAATGATTTTGCTTTAGCAATAGCATCAATAGCTTTTATACCACAATCCAGTGCAATTATTACGCTTATATTTTGCGCTGCCGCATATGCAATACCTTGTTTAGAAATACCATATCCCTCGGTATAGCGATCGGGTATGTAATACTGAATGGCATCATAATGTGTTTTAAGATAATCAAATACAATGCTAACAGCGGTGGTGCCGTCAACATCATAATCGCCATAAATCATAATGTTTTCTTTTTTCATCATGGCATCAATGATGCGTTGCACCGATTTTGCCATGCCGTGCATCAAATACGGATCGTGTAATTGTTTTGCATCGGGTTTAAAAAAACACGCGGCTGTATTAAAATCATGTACGCCGCGGTGTAAAAGCAACTGGGCTAAAATTGAGTTAACATGTATGGCCTTTGCAAGACCTTGAACAGCTTCCGGTGAATGCCCTTTTATAGTTTGCCACAGTCGCTCCATCATCAGGCCATATTGTGATATACTGCTTCAATATCATCGTCCTCTTCCATTTTATCTATCATGGCCTGAACTTCAGACTCTTGTTCGGCACTGAGGGATTTAGTGGTGGTTGGAATATAAATTTTACTGCTTTCGTAAACCGTAATTTGCCGTTCTTCAAGGGCAGATTGCATCTGTCCAAAATTGGTAAATGCGGTTTGAATAATAAAATGATGTTGTTCGGCATCATAACTCAAATCCTCTAAACCAAAGTCTATAAGTTCTAATTCAAGATCATCTTTTTGTAAACCTTTGGCATCTACTTTAAACAATACTACATGTTCAAACATAAATTGCACAGAGCCTGAAGTGCCCAATGAACCGTTAGCGCGATTAAAATACATCCTAACACTGGCTACCGTTCGGGTAGGATTATTAGTTGTGCACTCAACAAGCACCGGTACCCCATGTGGCGCATAGCCCTCGTAAATTACAACTTCGTAAGTACTGGTATCTTTTTCACTGGCACGCTTTATAGCAGATTCAACATTAGCCTTAGGCATATTAACAGCCTTTGCATTTTGAATTACCATGCGTAATCGTGGATTACTTTCAGGATTGGGGCCGCCAAGTTTTACAGCCATTACAATTTCACGACCAATTTTTGTAAACGCCTTTGCCATTTTTGCATAGCGTTTAAACATGGTTGCTTTTCGAGTTTCAAAAATTCTTCCCATAAAAAATCAGGCTACAAAGATACGCGCTTTCTAAGGATGTAAAATGCTTATACGACGTGTAAACACACCCAAAGTACTGTTTATTTTAACACTGTAAACCCCTTCGGGCAATTCCGCCGTTGATACCTCAACATTATCAGCATTACAATTAACCTGTAAAACACATTTCCCGCTTATATCATACATAGTTATACCTTTAAGCTGTATGCCCTTTACAAATAGATGCTGTGATGCCGGATTGGGGTAAAACAAAAGTGATGATTCAAGATTTGAAAGTCCTAAACAGTCATTTACCTGTATAATAATACTGGCCTGTCCATTGCAATTTTGAGCATCTATACCATAAAGTGTATAGGCTGTAGTTGTTAAGGGATTAACTTGTAAGCTGGAGGTTGTGCTTCCGGTATTCCATGTATATGAACTGGCACCAGAGGCATTTAAAACCTGTTTTTCGCCCTTGCAAATTGCTGTACGCGTAGTTACAATTTGTACCGTTGGCAAGGGATTAACGGTTAATGCTATACTGGAAGATTTAGCGCAGCCAAAACTGTTTTCGCCAATTACAGTAAACGTAGCAGAAACCGAAGGCGTTACAGTATTTGGATTACTTGTACTGCCGTTTGACCAGGTATACGAAAGCGCCCCGGCAGCAGTTAATGCCACCGTTTGTCCAAAACATATAACTGTTTTATCGGCACTTGCGGTTACTGTTGGCGAAGGCAAAACCTGAATTGAAAATGGAATGCTGGCTGCACAATTGGCTGAACTTGTGGCTGCAATACTGTAGGAGGTGTTAACCGTTGGACTCAATGCCACAACTGAGCCTGTGGCGCCAGTACTCCATGAATAATTAGCAGCGCCCGTAACGGTGGCATTTAAAACTGAACCCACACATAAGGTTGTGCCGCCTAATACATTTAAAGTGGGTGTGGGTTGCAAATTTATTGCAAGGGTTTGTGTTATTGTACAACCGGCATTACTGCCCGCAATTAAACTGTATATAGCTGTTGAAGAAGCCGTAATTACTGCCGAAGTACCACTCAGCGCACCCGGCATCCACGAATAGGTTTGTGCGTTTCCTAATGCAGTTAATGCTAAGGTTTGCCCCGGACACACCGCCACGGTAGGTGCACTGGCACTTACAGACATGTTTGTAATGCCTATAGATAAAGTGCCTAATAAACAACCTTGCTGTGCTATAAGGCTATAGGTGTTAATACTTCCGCTGCTAATGGCAATAGCGGTAGCGGTTGATCCGGTGCTCCAAACAATATCTCCTACAGGTGCTGATGGATTTATGTTAATTGTAGTACCGGGACATAGCAGTACCGGATTTCCCTGCTGTAAGGCCATGGTAGCGGATGGTGTTGATAAACTAAATTCGGTACTAGAAAACGTAACATTGTTTAAAAAGTTAAAATTGGCTTGCAGTGCAGGGTCATTTAGCGGCATTTCACCATATACGGGCGCCAGTTTAAAAACATTGGCGGAGGGCTCTAATACCTCAGGCGCTACATGCGGCACTATAATTTTACCCGCAACCGCCGCATTACAGGAGCTAAAATCCTTAACCGGAGTCCAGTTCCAATTAGAAATATTAAGTGCTTTACCAAACATATTTGGTGAATTGTTAGCAGTGCCTAAACTGTACCCACTATTATCGGACCAGGTAAAAAACAATTTTGTGCCGTCTGCTGAACGGGCAGCCTGCGGTGCCATATCCATGGATATAATATTGGGCGAAGTCCCCCAGCTGCCTCTACCGGCTAGTACATTGGCTAAATCGTAGGCCACCCAAATGCCATTGCGCTGAGTAATATCAAACATGTGATGCCAGCTGGTGTAAAACACGCTGTATCCGTTATTACCATTGCAAATAGTAGTTAAAATATGGGGGTTGCCCAAAGCATCCACAACCAGGTCGTGCTCAAAATTGGCAGTTACTACATTTGTACCCGTATTTGCCGTCATGCATGAAAACTGATTTAAATTAACCTGTATAGGTCCAGTCCAGGTTTGACCACCGTTAGTGGTTTTGTATAACACCGGGTAATACGCATAATTAGCCGGACCCGGGCTTACATGACTTAAAAAACTAATCCATCCGTTGGTGCCGGTTGGATCAAATCCAATATGATAATCACCAACCTGTGGTATGTTTGAAAAACCGGTATTAAAATTAGGAGTTACCGAATAGTTAAATGCCCAAACTATATCGTTTGTATTGGCATTCCATTGCCCTTTATAAACAACAAACCCGGTAATATTGGTGCCGTTAAATAAAGCATCAATGGCCCAGTATACGCCCGGCGCCCCCTTAACCATAGATTGCGGTATAAGTTGCGGCGCTACAACAGGCTGATTATACGTTTCGGTAGTACCGGCACCATTAAGCTGGCGTACGCCCGTTACCACGCCATTCCAAGTAGAATTAACGGTGCTTATGGTGGCAGCCATATAACCCAAATAGGCCGAAGCGGGTATTGTATTATTTACCGGATTATGGATTATTGCATTGGGATACCGCCCTAAACTACTGTTAACCGGATTTAAAAAACCCAGGTCATTTGTCCAACTTGTTCCTGCATTAGTAGATATATCATATCGCAGGTGTCCCGAATTACCTCCAAATGCGCCGGCATTGTTACGGTGAACAAAAATAATAGTGTTTAGGTTTTTATCTGCAGCTACAGGATTAGTAGCATTGCGAATATGTGTAAACAAATTTGTTGAAGTGCCGTTTACAACATTTGAGCCGCATTGCGCAAACAATAAATGCGCTGAACCAAAAAACAGCGTAAACAAAGCGCAGGTTAGATAGTGTAATATTGTTTTCATAAGCCAAAGAATTTACAACTAATATAAAATAATTGTTAGGAATTTCAAATTATAATGTCCTACTTGTTATAAAAAACAAATACTGAAAATCAAAGCTTTAAAATAACCTAAAGGAATTATTCGTCTAATTCTTTAAAAATTTCATCGGGATGTATTTCCAAACACTTAGCAAAATTAAATATCCAAAATAACGTTGGTGATATTAAGCCCCGCTCTATACGCGAAATATTTTGTGGGTTATTACCTAACAAAGCTGATACATCTACCTGCGTTAAACCTTTTTTTAAACGAATTCTACATATACACATGCCTAATTTTTTATTGAATTCATTTTTTTTCATAAGCTAGTTTTGACTCAAGCGGATTAGTCAAAGCAATGCTTACAATATTTACATATAATTAAAATAAAATATAACCGTATAAGGTTATACAAAACGTAAAAAGGAACATTATAATTGTAAAAAAAATTATGAAAATAATGTCGATAATAGGTATATGTTGGTTTTCACTAATGTTTATTTGTATGGCTGTATTGCAAGATAGTGACCCTGATGCTGCTATTGGAGCTGGTGTGCTTGCTATTTTATATGCACTACCCTTTTCAATAGTAGGTTTAGTTAAATCCAATAAAAAAGTATAAGATGAAAAAATTGTATTATGCGCTAATAATTTTAGGTGCCTTAGATATATTAATATGGTTGTTAACTGGATTTGAAACCGGATGGGTTGATGCTGTATTCGGTGAAAGTTCGTTTTCTCAGAATGCGTGGTGGCTTATGATTGGTATAGGTATATATTTTTTAAACAAACAAAAAGCAAAAGAAAAATCTGAAATTGAAGATGTAAAAGATTTAGAGGAGGGAGAACAAATTGTATATAAAAATGTAGGTAAATCAACTATTATAACCATAACAACAAAAAAAATTATCTTTCGGGCATTTGATATTGAAGAACGAACTGCGAAAGAAAATGAAAATGTTATTATTGATGAAAAGCGAATTTTTTTAAACAATGAAATAACTTCGGTTAAATCTGTTAAGTTTAAAGATATTGCTAAAACAAAAATTGGAAAACTACTTGGTACTGAATTTGGCATTTCATTGGTATTAAAAAACGGTGAAACAGCTAATTTAATGACATCTAAGAGCGAATTAATTGCGGCGCACATTTCAAAAAACATAAACCCATAATTATGACACTTAAACATTTTAATATCAAAACCCTTATTACAATAATTTTAATGACCACAGTGGCTTGTAATACGTCTACTAGCACTAAAGGAAAATGGTCAAAAGAAGATAAAGAAAAAGTAAAATCTGAAATTGCTGAAGAATTAAAAGAGGATGATGACTATAAAGAAATTAAAAATAATAAAGACTCAAAAAAATTATTTGATGAAATAATTAATTGTGCAGTAGAAAAAATGGAAAGCAAGTACAATAATTACGATGAAGCTGCAAAAGATGAAGCCGGTTTGGATAAAATTGGTGAAAAATGCGGCGAGGAAGTTGTTGAAAGATATTTAAAATCTGCTTTTGAAAATTTAGGAGATGAGATAAACTCGGAAATTGATACCTCAGCTGTTGAAACTCCAGTGAATGAAGATTTGGATTGATTAAAATTAAAAACATTAGAAAAGTGAAGACCAGAAATCACTAAAAAAACGGGGCGATTCTGAAAAGCCAAACGAGTAAGTTTAAATAAATGTAAATTTATGGAATCACAAAAAGTTGAATTGTTTATAC
>RFNG01000135.1 GCA_009927275.1 Sphingobacteriia bacterium
GTACTACCTTGTTTTCGCGATAAAAATAAGCCACAATAATTATTGCGTTGTTTATCTTCTGGACAACGTGTAAAAAACAACAAATCGCCTTTTAAACTCAACCAGCTTCGGCCTTCATTAACTTCGGTACAAATGGTAGGAGGTAGAATAACCGGAGTGGCCCATTTTTCATTTTTATCTTTTTTTGTTTCCCATAAATCGGACGGGTTGCCGCCTGAAATATCATCAATATTACCACTGCCCATGGCGCCTTCACGATTGGAGCTAAACATGATGCAGGTATTTTTTTTATCACTAAAACAGGGGCCGTAATCTTTAGCCTTGGAATTAAAAGGTGCATTTTCAATTTTAAAACGCGTGGGCGTTTCAAGTATTCGTTTGGCAATTTCGCAAGAGCGAATACCGTCTAACGCTGTTTTAGAATCGCCGCCTTTTGCTTTAAACGTATTGAATTGCTCTATGGCTTCGGCGTAATTTTGGCGTGCCTTTAATGCCTGTGCTAAATAAAGATACACCTGTGCATCAGGATATCCCGAGCTAACCGCATTTCGTAAATTGCTTTCTGCTTCTTTAAAATTATTGATGCTTTTGCAGCAAACCCCAAGTTTAAAATAAATCTGTGCTTTTTCATCACGCGTTTTTGCAGATTTGTAAGCATCTTTATATAATTCAATAGCTTTGAAATATTCAGCATTGTCAAAGGCGTCGTCCGCTTTTTTAATGGACTTTTGTGCATGTAGCAGGCTTAAAGTACCTGCCATAAATAACAGGAGGGCAAAACGATGTGGTAGTGATTTCATATGTATGTGGCTACTAAAATAACGATAATTTAAGAGTTTTATGCAGTCTTTTTTTTAAGATATACCTTCAGCTTAACGTATTTTTACACTTGTGCGGGCTTCTCGAATATACATACACATTCCGTTTTGCCGAAAAGCCTGTATTTACTGTAATTTTCACTTTACCACACAGGTTACTTTAATTTCAGCTTTTACAGAAGCTTTAATAACCGAAATACACCAGCGAAAAGCGGAATTGGAAACAAGCTATACATCCATTTACTTTGGCGGGGGCACCCCAAGCGTGTTACATACCGAACATTTGCACCAAATTATATCTGCAATACACAATTACAGTAAAGCGCAGCAAAACACAGAAATAACCTTAGAGATTAATCCAGAAGATGTATGCGAAGACCGGCTTAAAGCTTGGCTTCAATTGGGAATAAACCGATTTAGTTTAGGCGTACAGTCGCTAAATGCTTCAGAACTGCATTGGATGGGACGCACACATGAAATATCTAAAATACATGAGGTTTTAGCTTTATTTAAAACCTATAATATCAGTAATTACAATATTGATATGATTTTTGGTTCAGGCAAAATAGCTTTACAGCATTGGAAAACAGCACTAGAGCAATGGGTGGCCATTAAAGCGCCTCACATTGCAGCCTATCAACTAACCGTTGAACCTAAAACCGTTTTGCATAAGGTACAGCGCCGGGGACATTTTCAGTTACAAACGGATGATGCACTGGCCGCCTATTTTACTACAACGCATGAGATACTCACGCAGCATGGATATCAGCATTATGAAATTTCAAATTACGCCTTGCCGGGCTTTGAGGCGCAGCATAATTCGGCCTACTGGAATGCGGAGCCTTATATAGGATTGGGACCCTCTGCGCATTCTTTTGATGGCTTAAATCGACGAATAAATGCCAGTGGAGTTAAGGCCTATATTGAGCATGCCAAAAAGAAAACGCTACAATTTAAATTAGAAAGCCTGAGTATAAACGAAAGGTTTAATGAATATATTTTAACACAACTACGAAAGCAAAAAGGAATAGCATGGGACAGCCTGCAACAATCCTTTGAGCCGCCTATTTATAGGCATGTGCCTAAAATTTTAGAAAAGTGGAACCAGTGTATTACAATTACCAACACAGGTTTTCACTTAAATCTTAAAGGCATGCTGATGGCTGATGCCATATGCAGTGATTTATTTATTGTTTAAAAAGGCATTGGCTAATGATTTGCCATTTCGTATTGATTTTATAAGCCACTCTATTTTTAATTTCAGTTTTTCATGTTCGGTTAATCCTATATGCTGTTGTGAATTGCGAAGCCTGTGCATAATTGGTTGAAGCGCTAAAGCTGCAGACACACTTACATTAAAGCTTTCAGCAAACCCTACCATAGGCAGGTACAAACAACAATCGGCCAAATTTAAGGATTCGGTTTCCAGGCCCTGTTTTTCGGTACCCATAACCAGTGCTATTTTAGTATTTAATGGAATATTAAAGGGCGTATAGGCATTATGATGTGGACTGGTAGCAACTATGGTATAACCTTGCTCACGAAGCTCCTGAAATACCGCTGCAGTAGATTTTTCCAAGTGCGAATGCACACTAACCCATTGTTCACTCCCCAAAGCTATATCGGCATTAAATTTTAATTGATTTTTTGTTTCTATGGCGTGAATGTTTTGTATGCCAAAGGCATCACATGTACGAAGTATGGCACTTGCATTATGTTCTTGAAAAATATTTTCTAATACTAATTGAATAAAATGTGTACGGTTATTTAAAACATGTTCTATGCGCTGTAAGCGGCGTTCGGTAACAAAGCGGCAAAGGTATTCGCAAAGCGCTTTTTGTGCAAGCGTGTTCATGCATTAAAGGTAACATTCTGTATGCGGTATTACTTAAACCTGTATATTTGAGTATTCGGTTCTTAACAGATTAATAGGGAATCGTGTGTAATTCACGAACAGTTCCCGCTGCTGTAAGTCTGCAAAACCAAAACCTCTATGCCACTGCATTGCGGGAAGGCGTTTTGGTGCAGGCAAGTCAGAAGACCTGCCGAATTAAATCGCCAAAGGGATTTCGGGAAGAAAGTCCTCAGGTGTGCTTAGGATGAAAATACCATTGGGGTATGCTATAGTGTTAGTCTATTTAGGACTAAAAGGCTTTGCGCAACAAACGCATACCTTGGCAGTTGTTGAAATACACGCACACGTAAAAGTATTGGACACACTTGATTTAACTACATCTAACGCAAACAACTTAACTCAAATGTTAATGTTACAGCCCGGGTTATTGCTACGAAATTATGGGCCAGGGGCTTCCGCGGCAATTGCTGTAAGAGGGGGCAGTACCGGCCAAACACAAGTGTATTGGCATGATTTTTCAGTACAACACCCTATGTTGGGCATTACCGATGCTTCCGCTTTACCTGTGTTTTTATTTGACAGGGTTGAAATTCAGCGAAATGCCGCTCAGTCAATACAAGCTGCACGTCCAGGATTTTCATCAGTACACTTAGATGCACAGCCATTAAATTTTTCAGAATTAAAGAATGCAGTATATTTTACAGGATCCAGTTTAAAAAATATAGATTTGGGTTTTAAATCCCGATATCAGTTTTCAAAATTAAAATTAACAAGCAAAGCATATTATAAGAATTGTCAAAATGCATATTTCTGGTTGCCAGTGTCGCAACTGCTAACTGGTTTAAATCATGCTGCAGAAGACCAGTTACATGTTATGCAGGATGTAATTTACAATATAGCTCCAACACAAACCGTTGAACTTCATGCTTGGGCTCAAAATCTTTTGCGACAAATATCCTTTACGCCCGAGCAAGCGGTTAATAAAACCGGAATACAGCAGCAATCCCTTAAAGTGGTGGGAAATTGGAAAGGTCTATTTAATAAATTACAATGCAGTGCCATGCTGGGGTATTCAACTGAAACGTTTAAGTATACCGATAGCATGAGTATGTATAATTCACTGCATCAATCACAGTGTTTTCAGCATCACATTCAATCACAACTTCAACTTACGGCGTTGCAATTAGTAAAAGCCGGCTTTGCTGGTAATTTTAATCAGGCACAATCTACATCCTACAGCCAAATAGGCATACAATACCAGCCCCTTGTATGGGTATCACATACCTTTTCTAAAAACAGTGTGGGCATTGAAACAATTGGCCGCCTTGAATGGACACAAACAAAAGCAGCTCCGATGTCTATTTTAGAACAATTGTTTTATAGTGGTAATTCTATTATGTGTAAAGCCAGCTTTGGCCGTCAATTCCGCTGGCCATCTTTAAATGAACGCTATTGGCAGCCCGGTGGTAATATAAACCTTGAACCTGAAGTGAGTGTTGGAGGGGATATTTATTGTAAAGCGGTGCATTCCATAAATAAACTTAAACTTGAACTAACTCAAAGCGCATTTATTAAAAATATTCAAAACTGGATAACGTGGCTGCCCGGAGCTGCTGCTCAGGCTCAGGTTGTTAATATTGAGGCTGTGCATAATCGAGGTCTTGAAACTGAAATTACAGTGCGCCGAAACTGGAATACAATTGAACTAATAGTTGCAGCTCAATGGAATTGTGCTTATACCTTTACGCTGGCTAATCCGAAGCCATTTAGTATTGAGGCCACCGGCTTGCAATGGATATACACACCCATGTATACCGGATCCGGTAAACTACAATGTAATTCGCCCTTTTTAACATTCCAGTGGCAAGTAATGTATACCGGCTATTCATATACCAGTAGCGATCATCACAGCTGGATAAGTCCGTTTTGGCTTCATCATTTAACACTAATACGAAAACAACGAATGGGAAAAAACTACCAAATCAACTACAGCTTGCAGTGTGATAATTTATTTGATACTCCAAACCAATGGATTGCAGGAAAACCTTTACCGGGCAGACAATTTATATTTTCAACGCAATTTAATTTTTAAGATATATGAAAACAAAAATACAATTTCAAAAAAAAACCATCACGCTGAGCATAATACTGGGTTTACATGTTATGTCACATCGTATAAATGCTCAATTAATAGCAGATTTTGAATCGTTTAATACCAATCCACCGGGGTATTTTGCACCCGGTACAACGACTGTGTTTACGGCACCTGGCATGGTATTTCCGTATCAATGGAATACAGCATTTGGTGGATACTGGGCCGGAGGATGGGCCTATACAAACGTATACGATTCAACAACGGCCGGGTTTACCAATTTATATGGCGTTAAAGCTTACAAAGGATATAATCAATCCGCAGTATATGCAGTAGGGCAAGACCAGGCGCACATGATATTGAGTTTACCGGGCTCTACACTAAGCGGATTTTATGTTACCAATACCACCTATGCATATAAGGCTATAAAATTTGGGGATGCGTTTTGCAGAAAATTTGGAGATACAACGGGAACCTTTTCTGGTGGAATGTATCCACAGGGAGGGTATCCGGATTATTTTAAATTACGAATTAAAGCCTTTCGTAACGGTATTTTACAGCCTGACAGCATACAATTTTATTTAGCCGATTACCGTACTGCTGGCACTTCAAACGATTTTGTATTAAATCAGTGGGCATGGTGCTCAACGTCCGCTTTGGGCCGGGCCGACAGTTTAGAAATGCGCTTATTTTCTAGTGATATAGGCAGTTTTGGAATTAATACACCATTATTTTTTGCTATTGACCAGGTTACTTTAATTGCACCTCAAACAGCATTGTATACAAATGCTTCAAATGTAAATATGCACCGTTATGATTCTCAATTACATTGTTTTACTCGTAGCGTAGCGGACGATACGATAGAATATCAGCTTTGGTCGGTACAGGGAAATGTATTGTTTCAGGGGACCTGGAGCATGCTTAACACTTTTGTAAATTCAGGTTTATCCAACGGATATTACATTTTAAAAATTAAAGCCTTAAACTATACAACTCAAATACGCTGTATTATAAACCAATGAAAACTACACTTATAAGTTTATGTTTTGTACTTTTTATTGCTTGTATCAAAGACAGCCCGCAGGTAACAGATTCTAAGCCTCTGCCCGTGTCAGGCACAAGCAGTAGGGTGTGGATAAGCTGTGAAGGAAATTTTGGATACTCAAATGCTGATATTACTTATTATGATCCCCTTTCGGGAACGCTTATTCAAAAATGGTATTCTGGTTTAAACGGAAAATCTCCGGGCGATATTTTGCAAAGCATTACTGAATACAACGGCAGAACAGTTTTGGTTGTAAACAATTCAGGTGCTTTAGTGGAAGTAAACGCTAACGGTATAAAACGTGCCGAAAGCAAAGGATTTGCATCGCCTCGTTACATGTATTATTTGGATGCACAAAACGCCTATGTGAGTGATTATAAAAGCCAATACATAAGTATAATAAATCCACAAACGCTTGAAAAAAAAGGACAAATAGCTTGTTCGGGATGGACGGAAGGATTTATTCAGGGTAATTCAGAAGTTTGGGTTTGCAATCCGTTTTCAAATTATATCTATTGTATAAATACTACCAATCATATCATTAGCGATAGTATTAAATTATCAAAATCAATTTACGCAGGTGTAAAAGACGCACACGATCGTATTTGGGTTGTTTCGGCAAGTCAATATCAAAATATGCAGTCATCGGCATTATATGCCGTGGATGCCAAAACACATTTGGTTGTGCGTACATTGCCCTTAAACACAACAAATGCCTTTTCACAGCTTGTGCTAAATGAACGTAAAGACAGTTTGTTTTTTATTGCAAATGACGTATGGTGTTTAAATGTAAATACCTTAACCGGCCTGCCCACACGTTATATTGCACTTAACAATGTAAATGCCTATGGTTTTGCTCGCGATCCCCGAAGTGGCCGCTTTTATATTTCAGATGCCAAAGATTATACCGCTCAATCAGAAATTTTAGTTTACAGCGCATCGGGTGAATTTATTAACCGTTTTAATGCGGGTGTAAATGCATCAGGATTTTATTTTAAATAATTTATCATCTTTGAAACCTGAAACGTGCTGTACATATCATAGCGTTTGATATACCGTATCCGGCTGATTACGGTGGGGTAATAGATGTATTTTATAAAATTAAAGCACTTGCCGCTATGCAGGTACAGGTGCATTTACATTGCTATTATCACCAACGCCATCCACATGCCGAACTGGAGCGTTATTGCACATCGGTACATTATTATAAACGTGATATGGGGTGGTGGAACCATTTGCGCATTTTACCTTTTACGGTATGCTCACGTCCCATAAAAGCCCTGCGTAAAACATTGTTACAAGACCAATATCCCATCATTGCAGAGGTGCTGCATACCATACGCATATTCAAAGATCCGGCCTTACAACACAGACTTAAAATATACCGTCACAGTAACATTGAACACCAATATTACCGTGCATTGGCCCGTGCAGAACGCCAGGTATTAAAAAAACTGTATTTATACCTTGAAAGTTTTAAGCTTTTGTATTTTGAAACGTATGTTAAGTATGCCACTCAAGTTTGGGCTGTAAACCGCCTTGATGCCGTGCAATTACAAAACCGATATCCGAAGGTTTTAAATTATTATATACCCAGTTTTAACGGGCATGCAGCACCGGTTATTAAACCCGGAACAGGCGACTATATATTGTTTCATGGCAATTTAAATATTGCTGAAAATATTTTGGCTTTGGATTGGATTATAAATGCATTACAACACACCCATATTAAGTTAATCGTTGCCGGAAAATGTAATGAGCGTTCATTACAATCTAAACTTAAATCGTATTCCTGGATACAACTAGTTTGTTCTCCGGATTTTGACACAATGCATCAATTAATTAGTAATGCCCATGTACATGTACTATATACACATCAAAGTACCGGATTAAAATTAAAACTTTTAGAGGTTTTATTTCATGGACGTTATGTGGTTTGTAATTCGTTAATGTTAAATGGCACTGCGTTTAATGCAAATCGGATTTGGGGTTTGCATGTTGCAGACAGGCCTCAGGATTTTGCCAATACAGTTAAGCAACTGATGCAAAAACAATGTGTACCTGATATAGCTAACAGAGCACTGGTTTTACAAACATTTACCGATAGTACGTTGGTAAAACAGATCTCACAACTTTTATTTGATTAAGTTTTTTACAGGCACAGTAAAACCCGTTTCTGAACGGCCAAGCTGATTAGCGGTTTAAAAAAATACAATGCAATTTAAAAATTTTAAACTTTAAAATCAGGCCAGTAATTGATTAAAGACATCAATTACATAATCCGCCATTTCATCACTTATCATAGGCGTAACACCAATCCAAAATGTATTATTTAAAATACGCTCGGTTTCATTTAAACTGCCGCTTACCCTGTAGGTATAATGTTTAAAATAGGGTTGTTTTCGTAAATCACCAGCAAATAATAAGCGCGTGCCTATGTTTTTGGAATTTAGCTGTTGAACCAACGCATCGCGTGTAAGCTTGCAAGCCTTGGTACAGGTAATTAAAAATCCAAACCAAGACGGATCAGACCCAACGGTTGGTTCAGGTAATAGCAATTGGTTTTTTAATGGACTTAAACCCTTATAAAATTTTTGATACAAGGCTTTGCGACGTTCTATAAATGCAGGTAGCTTGGCCAATTGCGCCAAACCTAAGGCTGCCTGCATATCGGTTATTTTTAAATTAAAACCGTGGCGTGAATATGTGTATTTATGATCGTAGCCGTAAGGTAAATTGCCAAGCTGTTGTGTAAAGCGTTTACCACAGGTGTTGTCCATGCCGGGTTCGCACCAGCAATCACGTCCCCAGTCACGGTACGATTCCATAATTTTTTTTAGCTTGGCATTAGCGGTAAATACAGCGCCACCTTCCCCCATCGTAATGTGATGTGCCGGATAAAAACTCAGGGTTCCAACATCGCCAAAGGTGCCTACATGTTTGCCATTTAACGTAGCGCCCAGAGCATCGCAGCAATCTTCCATTAGCCAGAGATTATGTGTATTGCAAAATGCTTTAAGCGCACTTGCATTAAAGGGATTTCCCAACGTGTGTGCCACAACCACAGCCTTCGTTTTGGGACTTAATGCGGCCTCTAATTGGGTAATATCAATTTGATAGGTTGGAAGGCTTATGTCAATAAATACGGGTATAGCACCATACTGTAAAATGGGATTTACAGTAGTGGGAAATGACGCAGCAACCGTAATAACTTCATCTCCGGGTTTTATGGCACGTTCGCCCCACTCATCTGCCGTTAGTGCAGAGAAGGCAACTAAATTGGCAGACGAACCCGAATTAACAGTTAAAACAGATTTTACATTGATAAATTTTGCAAGTTGTTTTTCAAAAGCTGTATTGTATTTACCACTGGTAAACCATGCATCGAGACCGGCATCGGCAATTGCAATTAATTCTTCAGCATTAAAAACTTTACCGCTAACCGGAATTGTAGTTTTACCCGCCTCAAATGGTTTTGCAGTAAATGCAAGCTGATAATATTCGGTTATCAGTCGGTGAATTTCATGTTTTTTTTCAAGTAGTTCAGACATATCAGCAGGAGCAATAATCGTGTAGGTGTTGTAAGCGCAGGGTGTATAAATCGCCGGAATGTTTAAGTTCTTGAAGGTACCCGCGTGTTGTAAACTCAAGTGTTTGTTTCATATTTAGACGGGGTTTCCAAGCAAGGCGGTGCAAGGCTTTGCTAACATCAAGTTGCAGGAGTGCGGCTTCATGTGGTGCCGAATGGGAATGATGAAATTCAACTTTTAAATGGGGTATTTGATTTTGTAACAATTCAATAATCTGTTTTACACTATATGGCTCGGAGCTTAGGGGGCCAAAATTCCAAGCTTCTGCAAAGGCAGAGCCTTCAAGCGCTAAGTGCATACCCAGTGTTAAATATCCCATTAAAGGTTCTAATACAAATTGCCAGGGACGTATGGCATTGGGATTACGAATTTGCAGGGTTTTTTGCATCTGCAGGGCTCTAAATGCATCGGGTATAATGCGGTTTTCAGCCCAGTCGCCACCGCCAATAACATTACCAGCGCGCGCACTGGCAATGCTGCAGGCATGTTGTTTAAAAAAGGATTGCCGGTAGGCATGTGTAATGATTTCAGAACAAGCCTTTGAAGCACTGTAGGGATCTTCGCCACCTAAAGCTTCAGATTCGCGGTACCCCCAAAGCCACTCTTTATTTTGGTAACATTTATCGGTAGTTACATTAATTAAAAATTCTACGCTGGGGCAGTTTTTTACGGCTTCCAGTATATTTACCGTACCCATAACATTGGTTTCAAAATTATAGTGCGGATTATTATAACTTTCAAGCACAAGGGGTTGTGCAGCTAAATGAAAAATAAAATGGGGTTTAATTTCGCTTACAAAATCCTGCAGTAAACTTTGGTTGCGAATATCACCAAGGGTGTGATGCATGCGTTGAGCAAGACCGCAGCGGTTAAAATTTGCATTGGGCCCATCTGCCTCCAGGGCAAAGCCATAAACTTCAGCACCGAGGGCTTTTAGCCAAATGCTGAGCCAAGAACCTTTAAAACCAGTATGGCCAGTAACAAGTACACGTTTGCCCTGATAAACCCCTTTAAACTGATTTTTAAATGCTAGCTCCATATTTTCCATTCGGCAGTGCCATTTTGCCACATGGCATTTAAGTCATTTTTATCTTTAAGAGAGTCCATTGGTTTCCAAAAGCCATGATGTTTAAAGGCACATAATTGGCCTGCGGATGCGATTTGCTCCAAAGGTTCACGCTCCCAAACGGTTGAATCACCATTGAGGTATGAAAAAATTCCGGGTTCGCACACAAAAAACCCGCCGTTTATCCATCCGCTTTCACCCTTTGGTTTTTCCATAAACGATTTCACCTGGTTATCAGCATTAAGTTCTAAAACCCCAAAACGGCTTTCGGGTTGTACGGCCGTAACTGTTACTAGCTTTCCATGCGCTTTATGAAAACGAAGTAAATCAGTTATGTTTATATTACTTACGCCGTCACCATAGGTAAGCATAAAGGCTTCGTTTGCCACGTAAGGCTCTATGCGATGTATCCGGCCACCCGTCATACTGTCTTTGCCGGTATCTACCAGCGTTACTTTCCAGTTTTCGCTGGTTTTATGATGCACCTCCATGCGGTTTGCAGCTAAATCAAAAGTAATATCGGCATGATGTAAAAAAAACTGCTGAAAATATTCTTTAATGATATGTCCTTTATAGCCGCAACATACAATAAAATCATTAAATCCATAGCTGGCGTATATTTTCATAATATGCCATAAAATGGGCTTGCCACCAATTTCAACCATGGGCTTGGGTTTAATATCGGTTTCTTCTGCTAAACGGGTACCTAAACCACCCGCTAAAATGACAACTTTCATGTGTTAAAATAGTAGAATAAAGGTACTTATATTTAATTAAATGGTTTGTAGAGAAAACTAATTATTTCAATAGTGTTTTAATTTAACAATGAGTAGTAAAAATCAAGCCTATAATTTCTTGCGCACCTATTTCTATTTATAACAACAACATATTGTTTTTAAAAGCGAGCAGTGCTTGATTTAATTTAACTGTAGAACCCCAGCATTGCATGGGTTCATAATCAGGATACGGATATACACCTGTATTAAGTTGAAGTGTACTGTGTTGTGATTTTAAAAGATCTTTAACTTTATCTATAAGTTTAACCGGTTTGCCACTGCATAAATTTATAGGGCCTGTTATTGTATTTTGTAAACTGCATTGTGCCATATACGTGGCCAGGGTTTCAGGGGTTAAAAAATCCCGTATTTGCTCACCCCCCGACATGTTAAACGTAGCAGCACCGCTTTGTATGGCTTGTATTAATGCAGTATAAAAATTTGTTCGCCCTTTAACTGCGCCAAACACATAAAAAATACGAGGCCATACCCACGTAAAGGTATAGCGCTGTTTAAGCAATTCTAGGCTCTTCATAAGTTCATGCTTGGCTTTAGGATAGGGTAGTTGAGGGTTACAGGGCATGTTTTCATGCAGCGCTCCTTCTAACAGGCCATATTCGTAACAAGTGCCGGCCACACTTATATGCTTTATACCATGTTGTAAACATTGTTTAATAAAGGCTTTATGGCATTCGACTTGTGTATTAAGATGAGAGGGGTTGCGGTAATCGTTTAAGTCTTGCCAAGCTAAATCTATAAGTACATGCGCCGCATTAAATGCTTGTGGCCATTGCAGAGCGGCTTCTTCCATAGAAATAGAAGTATACGTAAACCTTAAATTATTAAACGCGTTTAAATTAGAGGCCGTGCGTCCAAACCCAATTACATGATGTGTGGTATGTTGTAATATGTATTCAACAAGTGCCTGGCCTAAGGCGCCATTACAGCCACTTATTAAAATATGTGCCATTTAAAACGGAGATTTAAAATCAGATAGTTTTACAAAAGCCTGATCGCGGGGCGACACCTGTGCATTATGAGGTAAATCAATAACATTAAAAGAGCTGTAGTGAATACCTGTATCTAACTCAGGGTTGTAAATTTCAGACACCATATAGTGTAGTGTTGCGGACTGCGAACGTGTTAAAAAACCATGCGCCATACCGCTGGGTATTACAACCATGGTCGGATTTTCTCCCGACAGTTCAAAACGTTGGCAGTGACCATAGGTAGGTGAGGTTTTACGTAAATCGGCTACAAAATCATACACCGTGCCTTGGCTGCAATAAACCAGTTTTACAACATCAAAGGGCGGAAGTTGAAAATGCATGCCACGAAATACATTTTGATGAGAAACCGAGTAATACTGTTCTTTAAATTCGGGCAAACGCGCCGAAAATAATTGCGGATGAAAGGTTTTTACAAAACTACCGCGCAAATCGTTATGCCGGGGCAGGGTTATGGTATAACAACCGGAAAGGGGTGAAGCCTGTATTTCAGCATTCATAAAACGAATGTACAATTTTAAACACATCTGCCTTAAGGACTATTATTAGTATCTTAGTAACATGTCGCGGCCAAAGGTTTCAGTGCTTATACCGGTGTATAACGGAGCTCGTTTTTTAAGAGCAGCTATAATTCGGTTTTAAACCAGCAGTTTAGTGATTTTGAACTAATTATTTGTGACAATGCTTCACAGGATGAAACGCCTGCAATTGTAAAATCTTATACGGACACGCGTATTCGGTACCATTGTAATGCTCAAAACATAGGCTTAATTCCAAACTGGAATATGGCCTGCAGTTTGGCGCGTGGTATGTATATTAAATTGCTGCCGGCAGATGATGTAGTGTATCCGTTTGCTTTGCGCGATCAGGTTGCGGTATTAGATACGGACACGTTACATGCTATAGCCCTTGTTGCTTCGGCCCGTCATATTATTAATGAAACGGGAAAAGTGGTTTTAACCCGCAGATTTAGTAGGCGCTTGCAAACCCTAAGTGGTAATGAAGCGGTAAACCGTGTTATACGTTCGGGGGGTAATGGAATAGGAGAGGGCGGGGCGGTTATGTTCAGGGCTTCACTATTGCAAAAGGCAGGCCCTTTTAATTCGTCTATATTTTACGTACTTGACCTGGATCAGTGGTTTAAATTTTTACAATACGGCCAATTGGTATATTTGCCACAAGTACTATCTGCCTTTAGGGTATCGTCTGACTCATCCAGTGTTCGTATTGCAGGGCAACAGCGTAGCGACTATATAAAATTTATAAGTGCTGTATATAAAAATAAGGTATACGGTTTAACACCCTTTAATTATTGTGTAGGCATGTTTAAAACCATCATTTTTACCGAACTTAAAAAGCTAATGTATAGATTTGTAATTCGCTAATGTTAGGTCGCAAAATATCTATAATTGTTCCAATTTATAATTCTGCCGAATTTATGAATGCGCTTACAGATGCCATTGAGGCCGAGCGTATTAAAAACGATTGGAATTTAGAACTTTTGTTAATTGACGATGGAAGCCGTGATAACAGCTATAGTAAAATCAAGGAATTGGCCCTGCGTTTCCCCTATATAAAAGGTTTTAAATTATCACGAAACTTTGGTCATCAAATTGCAGTTAAAACCGGTTTAAGCCATTGTACGGGTGATTATATCGCTATTATTGATGACGATTTACAAGATCCGCCCGCATTACTTCCCGGTTTTTTTAAATACCTCGATGCGGGTTATGAAGTGGCATACGGCGTACGAAAAAAACGTAAAGAATCATTTTTTAAGCGTTTAAGCTATGATGCTTTTTACCGATTATTAAAACAGTTAAGCAACACCGATATACCTCTTGACAGTGGTGATTTTTGTGTAATGACTCGAAAAGTGGTGCAAAACATGCTAAAGTTGCAAGAAAAAAATCCCTTTTTACGGGGCATTCGTGCATGGGTAGGCTTTAAACAAATTGGCGTTACATATGAGCGTCAAGCACGTATTGCCGGTGAATCGGGTTACACGCTAAAAAAACTATTTAAAATAGCACTCGACGGTATTTTTTCATTTTCGTCTGTGCCCATTCGGCTGATTACTCTTTCGGGATTTTTGGGTTTGGTTTTTGCCCTCTTATATTCGGTTTATATTTTATATGGTGCTATTGTTACAGGTATTGAAGCAAAGGGATTTGCCAGCTTGGTGATTTTAATTTCTTTTTTCAGTTCATTAATGCTAATATGTATTGGTATTATTGGAGAGTATGTGGTTCGTATATACGATGAAGTTAGAAACCGTCCATTTGTTGTAATAGATGAAACTGTAAATGTGGAATGATGACCCTAGGCATTATAGGCGCAACGGGTTTTATCGGAACGGCCCTAAAAAACCAAATTCAAAAAGCCGGCACCTCCCGATTGATAATTCCTACCCATACAATTAAAACGCGCACCGAAGGCTATACCCTTGAGGCTCTTAAAGGCATTGATGTATTGTATTATCTCGCTTCAGCCACTATTCCGGCCAGCAGCTGGGAACATCCCGAACGCGAGCTTGATTTAAATTTAAGACCCTTTATAAATACAATGCACGCCGCAGTTGATGCCGGTGTGCGTAAACTTATTTTTGTGTCTAGCGGAGGAACGGTTTATGGAACAACAACCGAACCGGTAAACGAAACGGCTGCTTTAATGCCCATATCGCCCTATGGTATTTTTAAGTGTAGTATGGAATATTACCTTAATTATTTAAATGAACGATTTAATTTGCCAACCGTGGTATTCCGGGTATCTAATGTATATGGCCCCGGTCAAAATATCCATAAAGGGCTTGGCATTATTAATACATTTATTGAACGTGCGCTACAACATCTACCCGTTTCATTATTTGGTTCGGGCGAAGCAGCCCGTGATTTTATTTATATTGATGATGTTGCGCATATTCTTTATAAAACGGCAGACAAAACACAGCAATACAACGTGTATAATTTAGCCTCGGGGCATACATATGCCTTAAAAGAGGTATTGCACCTAATTACCAAAACCACCGGTTTAACATTTAATATTGAATATAAACCGCGAAGGGCCTCAGATACATTACGTATGGCCTTTAATACGGCTCGATTAACGGAGGCCTTTCCCGAATTTAAAACGACTGCAATTGAAAGGGGTATTTTAAATACCTATACACACCTTCAATCGCAATTTCAACAATCTAAGTAACATGAGTGCAACAATACGGCAAAATCCGATACCCAACGCTGCATCAACAGATCAGCTAAGTAAAAACAAATCGCGCATTACTATAACCCTTGAAGACCGTATTGCGGGATTGGGATTGTTATTTGTGTTGGCATTGGTGTACTACATACGTTCTCAGTTTTCTGAAATTCCATTTGAACGGGATGAAGGCGCATATGCGTATTACGGAACACTCCTATTGGAAGGCAAGCGCCCTTATATTGATTTTTATGAGCAAAAGTTTCCGGGGCTCTTTTATTTCTATGCCGGAATGGTTGCTCTGTTTGGCGATACTGTTAAAGGCATGCACACCGGATTTATTTGGGTGAATTTACTTACTATAGTGTTTTTATTTTTTGCATCGAGGCGTTTGTTCTCACCAATGGCGGGCTTAATCAGTGCTGTAAGTTTTGGCATTATGTCTTTAAATCCACAGTTAAGCGGCTATACCATTCAGGGCGAGCATGCTGTTGCGCTTTTTACCAGCTTGGCATTAATGCTGTACATGTATGCCCGAAAATCAGAATCCTGGCTGTTGCTGGGGGCAACCGGCCTTTCGACCGGCCTCGCTTTTATGAGTAAAACCAGTGGTGTATTTATGGTGGCATTGCTTGGAGGACTTATTATACTTGATTTTTACCATAAAGGCTTTTGGAATTGTGTAAAATTATTGTGTGCCTATGGCATCGGTGTGGCCTTAGTTGTTGGCTTTTTTTTCGGGCTCATGGCTTATTTAGGCTCATGGCATGATATGTTATTTTGGACCTTTGAAATTCCTAAAAATTATGTTGGAAAAATAAAATGGGACGATGGATCTCAAAATTGCGGAAAGGTATTTTTAAAGTACATGTACGGTTCAATTGTTACACCCTACAAATGGTTTTGGTACCATGCTTTTGCAGCTGCTCTAATTATTTTTATTAAATCATTTAAATCTGTAAAATGGCATCCCTTAATTGTATTTGCATGTTCTGCCGCCACGGTTGTACCCGGCTTTTATTTTTATGGACATTACTGGATTCAGGTATTACCGGGCTTAGCCCTGCTTGCAGCATTTACAATGCAAGCCTTATTGGCACTTTTAAAATCCTTCAAATTAAATTTCCAGGTATTGAGTTATTGGTACGCGATAGTTTTTTTGATATTGGTTTTAATTCATATAAATAGTAAAAAAGATTATTACATAAATCCCAATTATCATCAAATACTCAGAACCGTATATGGTACCAATCCATTTCCCGAATCAATGGAAATAGCCAACTGGATTAATAGCCACAGTAAACCTAATGACGGTTTGGTCGTTATAGGTTCGGAGCCTCAGCTCTATTTTTATACTCAAAAAAAATGTCCCTCAAGACATGCGTATTTTGCAGCAATTGTAGATAATGTGCCACAACATAAAGTATGGCAACGTGAATTTGTTGCAGATGTGGATCGTTCAAAGCCCAAGTACTTAATTTTCTTCAATCATGGTATTTCATTATTTCGTCAAGCAAATAGCGATGATTTTGTATTTAGATGGTTAGATTCAACATTACGAACCCAATATCAGCCGGTAGGACTTGTAGATATGATGCCCGGTTTGATGCCCAGTGTGTATAAGTGGGGCATGGCCGAAATGTCCAATTATCAAGCTCAAGGTCAGGAGCGGATAATTGTTTATGAACGTAAGTAAAA
>RFNG01000050.1 GCA_009927275.1 Sphingobacteriia bacterium
TAACATCGGTATTAGCCTTTGTTGTTTATTATTTAGCAGCTTTATAAACCACAAAAGCCCGGATAGCCGGGCTTTTGATTTGATTTTATAGTTCGCTTATTCTTAATTACGGATTATTCGTCCTTGGTATCTTACGCGGCCTTCCTGCTTTATCTGCAACATATACATACCGCGTGACTGACCACTTATGTTAATCACACTGCCCTTACCCTGCTCTACCTCTCTGCCCAACATATCCATTACACTATATTCAGCCTGCTCTATCCCACGTATATACAATACCCCTTCCGTTGGGTTTGGATACACCTCCAACACGCCTTGTGATTGTTTTCCTAAGCCCGTACACTCCAATACCGTTACCTGTACACTTGAACTGCTGTTACAGTTAAATGTATTGGTGCCCGTTACACTGTACGTGCCCGTTACTGTGGGCGATACCACTACCGTTGATGTTGTTATTCCATTACTCCAGCTATACGTGGCTGCACCATCCGCTTTTAAAGCCAACGACTCACCAATACATATAGTAGCCGCCGCCGGAGTTAAGGTTAAACTCGGTACCGGATTAACCGTAATACCCGTTTGTGTGGTGTCTGAACAGCCCACCCCAACTTCTCCAATTACCGTATAATTACTACTTGTAGTTGGACTAAACACTACCAACGATCCGGTAGCTCCCGAACTCCATGTATACGTATTAGCACCGTTTACCGTTAACGTTGTAGACTCCCCTAAACACAATGTTGTATTCCCTGTAACCGCTATGGTTGGTATAGATATTACCGTAACATTATTTACACTGTTACCTATACAACCCGCCGTACTGGTTCCGCTTACACTGTATGTGGTGTTTACACTCGGTGTTACCGCTATGCTGCCACTGTTTGATCCTGTACTCCAGGTATACGTGTTGGCTCCATTAACATTTAAACTTAATGTATATCCATTACACACATAACTACCTCCGCTTATCGTTAACTGCGGTATCGCATTTACCAATAATGAATCTATTTTACTTCCCGTACATCCCGCTGTGCTCGTTCCAGATACACTAATCGTATACATCCCTGCACTCAGCGTCGGCGTTACTACAACACTCGTAGCATTAGCTCCTGTACTCCATGTATAGGTATTGCTACCGCTAACCGTTAACGTTTTAGAATCTCCCGAACACAAGGCCGAAAGTCCTGTTATGCTTAACTGTGGTATCGCATTTACCGTTACCGTTTTTACACTCGTATTATTACATCCGTTATTATCTGTTCCGTTTACTGTGTATGTTGTATTAGCTGCCGGACTCACCGTTATGCTGCTTGTATTGGCATTGGTACTCCATGTATAGGTATTGGCACCACTTACCGTTAAGGTTGCCGCATCACCATTACAGATAAACGCATTACCGCTTATACTCAAGCTTGGTAAACTGTATACCGTTACTGCTAACGTAGCCGTATTACCACTACACCCCGCCGCACTGCGACCATTTAAACTGTATGTTGTACTCACCGTTGGTGTTACGCCTATACTGTTGGCATTACTGTTGGTGCTCCAGGTATACGTAGTGGCGCCATTTGCTGTAAGTGTTACCCCTTGGCCTGCACATAAGGCATTGGTACCTGTTATACTTACTACCGGTAAGGTATTTACCGTTACCGCAAAACTTGCACTTGGTGCCGAACATCCCTGTGCACTTTGTGCATTTAATGTATAGGTGCTGTTTACAGTTGGGCTAACCGCAATATTGTTAGCATTACTGCCCGTGTTCCATGTAAAGCTTGATGCTCCCTGAAATGTAGCCGTTAACGTTATCG
>RFNG01000137.1 GCA_009927275.1 Sphingobacteriia bacterium
GCTTTTAGGTAAGCTAATAAATATGTTGTTTTATTTAAAAAAAAGGTACATTTGCATCGCTTATGAAAAAAATACTAATTACTTTACTATCGTTTATTGTAACTTTAAGTAATGCCCAAACGCCACCATGTAATGTAATATTTAACCCAATTAACAGTGGATATTTTTGTAGTGGTACTACATCAACTATTAATGCATTTGCAGGAGGCTCAAACTTTGGAACAGGAGCATTTGGGGCTTTAACCGTAAATAATAATACTTCTGTAAATACTGATGGTACATTATCTGCAGTTTCAGGTTCAATAGGTGTATCGGGAAGTAATTCAATTGGAATTGCAAATGCCGCAAATTTTAGTGCTGGTGATGAAGTTTTAATTATTACCATGCAAGCTACGGCCACACCTTCTAATAACGTTGGAACATATGAATTTAAAACGATAACATCAATTACGTCTAATACATTGATTTTTACTCAGAATTTAAGTAATACTTATATAAGCTCAGCAGCCGAAAAGCATCAAGTTATAAAAGTGCCACAATATTCAAATATTACAGTAAATAATGGTGGAACGTTAACTTGTTCTGCATGGAATGGAACAGTTGGTGGTGTACTTTGTTTTAGAGCAAATGGAACCGTGGTAGTAAATGCTGGTGGAATGATTAGTGCAAATGGTAAAGGATATAGAGGGGTAAATCAAAGGTCACCAATATGCAGGATGGCAAATGGTGGACAAGGAGAAGGTATTTATGGATTTGGAATTGCAAGTGGTTCTTGCAACGGTTCAAATGGTACAAACGGAAATTGGAATAATGCAAACGGAAATGGCGGTGGTGGAGGAACTGGTACAGGTGATTCTGGTGGTGGTGGAGGTGGCGCATATGCCCTATCTGCAACATCGGGTGTAAATTGGGGTGGGCATAATGGTGGAACTGGCGGAACTTCGGTAGGAAATTCAAGTTTAACTTTGTTATTTATGGGTGGTGCAGGAGGTGAAGGTGGTGCTGATGAAGACGGTGCTGCACCGGGTGCTGGAGGTAATGGTGGTGGTATAATTTATATTACAGCAAATACATTAAGTGTAAGTTCAACAGGTACTATTTCTTCAAATGGTAATAATGGTAATAATGGCACAAATACAGGTGGTGGAAGTGGATGTGGAATGGCTGGCGGTGGCGGCGGAGCTGGAGGTTCTGTGTTTTTTGGAATCTTAAATTTTAACGGTTCAGGAACAGGAATAACAGCTAATAAAGGTTTGGGCGGAACAAGTAATGGTTGTGGCGGAGCAGGTGGTGATGGTTCTGTTGGTCGTATTCGATTTGATTTTAATGGCACTATACCAGTAACAACTCCTACAGCATATCAGGGTAGCGGAATAATTTCTGCAGGAGTATCATATACCTGGAGTACAGGTTCTAATGCTTCAAGTATTTCAGTTACACCAACTATAACCACTGTTTATAATGTTACAGTTTCTGCAATGCCACAGTGCTCTGCAGCTACTGGTTCAATAAGCATTACTGTTAATAATTTACCTACGGTAACTCCAAATTCAGGCAGTTTATGTACTGGTCAATCGTTTACTTTAAATGGTTCAGGAGCTCAAACATATACTTGGTCTGGTTCGGGATTAAATTATAATCCTCCAAGCGGCGGCGTAGTTACTTTTTCAAATGGATATGTAATTCATACATTTACGTCAACGGGTACCTTTAGTGTACCAAGTAATATTTCGGCTGAAGTTTTAGTAGTTGCTGGCGGTGGCGGTGGTGGTATGGATATGGGCGGTGGTGGCGGTGGCGGTGGCGTTATTTATAATCCTACTGTTTCTATTAATTCAGGCTCGTATAATATAGTTGTTGGTTCAGGTGGTTGGGGAGCTCCCGCTGCTGGAACATTACGTGGTGATGGTGCAGGGCCACAACCTGGAAATCATCAATACTCTGTATCTGCAACTAATGGACAAAACTCTTCAGCTTTTACTTTTACAGCAATTGGTGGCGGCAAGGGCGGCAGTTCATTTTTTCAATATACTCCTGATCAAGGCTATGGTTCTAATGGAGGTAGCGGAGGAGGAGCTTCAGGATATAGTGATGGAAACACTGGTAGAAACGGCGCTGGAACTGTGGGTCAAGGTAATTCAGGAGGAGGTTCAGGTGGTCAATATTATTCTGGTGGTGGTGGTGGTGCCGGCTCTGCTGGTTCTGGATCAACCAATCAGGCTAATGGAGGTGCAGGAATTCAATTCCCATCTATTAGTCCTTGGTATTTTGGCGGTGGCGGTGGCGGTTCCGGATATAGTATTAATGGTGGAAATGGCGGAATAGGCGGCGGTGGCGGCGGTGCTGTTGGTGTAACTACAGGGGGTGTTGGTATTAATAACGGGTTACCTGGAGGTGGTGGAACAACTAATACACAGTGTAACACACCTGGAGGAAATGCTGGAGCTAATACCGGAGGCGGAGGCGGAGGCGGATCGCACTACAACTCCAACAATAAAGGTGGTAATGGTGGTTCTGGCATCGTAATTATTAAATACTTAGCAGTAAATAATACAGTTGTTATTACACCAACTGCAACAACTGTTTATACGGTTGCTGGAACAAACTCTATAGGCTGTATTTCAGCTCCAGTTACAACAACAATTTCTGTTGGTCCAATTCCTACACTTGCAGTTAACAATGGTACTATTTGTATAGGACAATCGTTTACAATACAGCCTTCAGGAGGCGCAAGTTATACCATTCAAGGAGGTAGTGCGGTTGTTTCTCCAACTGTTACATCTACCTACACAATTGCTGGTACTAGTTCTTTAGGATGTACATCACCTTCAATTTTAACTGCAAGTGTTGCTGTAGTAAGCACACCTGTAATATCAATATCTTCAACCACCAATGCATTGTGTTCGGGTCAGAGTATTAATTTAACAGCATCGGGTGCTAATACATACACTTGGAGTACAGGTTCCAATTCTACAGGAATTTCTGTTTCACCCACCTCTAATATTACCTATACACTAAGTGGTACTAATTCTTTTGGTTGTACCGGTAATACTGCATCGTTAGCGGTAACGGTAAATCCTTTACCAACGGTAAGCATCAGCGGTACTACAGCCTTATGTACGGGTCAGAGTATTAATTTAACAGCATCGGGTGCTAATACATACACCTGGAGCACTAATAGTAACTTAAGCAGTATATCGGTAGCACCTACATCCAATACAACGTATACATTAATAGGTCGCAGCACAGCGGGTTGTTTAAGTGCAGCCGCAGCATCGTTAGCGGTAACGGTAAACACCTTACCGGTAGTAAGTATAACGGGCACCAATGCCTTATGTACGGGGCAAACCATAACGCTTACGGCAAATGGCGCCACTACGTATACCTGGAGTACTAACAGTAATTTAGGTAGTATAGCGGTAGCACCTACATCCAATATTACATATTCATTAAGCGGAACCAGTGCTGCGGGGTGTGTGGGATCTACAGGCGCAACACAGGCTGTAACGGTATACAGTTTACCGGTAGTAAGCATAACAGGAACCAACGCGTTGTGTTCGGGCCAAA
>RFNG01000132.1 GCA_009927275.1 Sphingobacteriia bacterium
GTATTAATTTAACAGCTTCAGGCGCCAATACATATACCTGGAGTACCAGCAGTAATCTTAGTAGCATTTCAGTAGCACCCTTATCCAATATTACCTATACATTAAACGGAACCAGTACAGCGGGTTGTATAAGTGCAGCAGCAGCATCTTTAGCCGTAACTGTTAATACTTTACCTGTAGTAAGTATAAGCGGTACAAATGCTTTGTGTACAGGCCAAACCATAACATTAACAGCCATTGGTGCAACCTCATATTCTTGGAACCATGGTCCTTTAACGGCTACATGTGCTGTAAATCCCATTAGTAATTCCAGTTTTGTTGTTACTGGTAAAACATCATTAGGATGTACCAGTGCCCCAGCAACCATTGCCATAAGCGTTTTTAGTTTACCTATAGTTTCAATAAACGGCGCATCCACATTATGTGCTGGAGATAACTTAACATTAACAGCAAACGGAGCTAACACATATACTTGGTTTAATGGCAGCAATTCAAGTTCCTTACTATTAAGCCCGCCTTCTAATACCTTATTTACATTAAACGGCACCAGTAGTAATGGTTGTCAAAACTTAAATACCAGTACACTTTCTGTAAGCGTATTTAATCGACCCAATATAACAATTACAGGTACAAATGCTTTATGCTCCGGACAAACTATTAATTTAACAGCAAACGGGGCTAATTCATATACGTGGAGCACAGGAAGTAATTTTAATTCTATTACAATAAGTCCAACTATTAATACTACATACAGTGTTAGTGGAACAAACACGCTGGGTTGTACGTCTAATTCACTTGCTGTTTTGGCTGTAAACGTATACAGTTTACCAATAGTAAGTATAGCAGGTACCAATACCATATGTTTTGGTCAATTAGTACAATTAACTGCTGCCGGTGCAAATTCATATACCTGGAGTAATGGCGCAAACACAAATAGTATATATGTGTCACCAATTGCTAATTTCACCTATGGGGTAATAGGATCCAATCTTAATGGATGTTTGAGTCCAACTGTTGTACAATCTATAAGCGTATATTCTTTGCCAATAATTATTGCAAGTGCAAGTAGCCCTTCTATTTGTTCTGGCGGAAGTGTAACTTTAAATGCTACGGGCGCATCGAGTTATACGTGGAATATTTCGCCATTTAATCCCATTACCATAAGCCCTGTAAATACTGCTACGTATACTGTTGCGGGTACAAGTCCATTAGGATGTTTATCGCAAAATACTGCAGCGGTTAGTGTTAGTGTATTTGTTACACCATCCGTTACTGCCGGCATAAGCAACAGCCTCGTTTGTTTTGGAAGATTGGTAAGTCTACAAGCCAACGGCGCCGCAAGTTATACATGGAATCCATCGCAACTTACTAATGTTCCCTTTACAGCCACGTCTTCGGCCCAATATACCTTAACAGGCTCAAGTATAGCCGGATGCACAAACACTAATTTAGCCACGGTAAATTTAAGCGTGATGAGTTTGCCTAATGTTCAAATATTTGGTGATTCAGCATTTTGCTTTGGTACTACTTCAACTTTAAGTGCCAATGGCGCCAATACCTACACCTGGAACACCGGTTCAAATTTAAATAGCATAAGTATTACCCCAAGTATTACAAGTACTTATACATTAATTGGTACTGCTTTAAATACCTGCAGTAATTCAGCAATAAAACAAATTACTGTTTTTCCATTGCCAACTGTTAGTGCCAGTATTTCAAAATCGGTTATTTGTTTTGGTGACACGGTAATGTTAAGTGGCAGTGGTGCCAACACGTATTCATGGACAGGCGGAGCGGGTTCGGGTGGAACCTTAATTCCCACGGCAACATCCAGTTACAGCCTCACCGGTTATAGTATTTCCGGATGCTCGAGCACAAATGTTGCTGTAGTTTCTGTTACTGTAAACACATTACCAATAATAACAACCGGTATTTCAAATCCATCGGTGTGTTTAGGACAAACTACCAGTATATACGCCAATGGAGCCAATTCATATACTTGGTCCAACGGCGTTTTAAATGGAGTTGCATTTATTCCAACTGCAAGTGCTGTATTTACTGTAATAGGTACCGATGCAAACGGTTGCACCAATTTGGCAATTCAAAACATAACGGTTCATCCCGTACCCAATTTAAGTATTGCAGCTAGCTCGTATTCGGTATGTGAAGGTAAGCAGGTAACATTAATTGGTCAGGGTGCAAATACGTTTACATGGAGCAGTGGTATAAGCAATGGTGTTGCATTTACCCCATCCGTTACAAACAGCTATACTTTAAATGGTTCTTTTAATACAGGCTGCAGCAATACTATTAGCCCTGTTGTAACCGTTTCAGTATTTGGATTACCTGATATAACTATATCAACTGAAAAACCGGGAATTTGTCCTGCGGACTCAACAGAATTATTTTACACGGGTGCTGAAACCTATACTTGGATTCCCCCATTAGGACCTGGTAATTTTATAAAACCTAAAATTTCAACTTCCTATACGGTTTTTGGAACGGATTTATGGGGCTGTCAAAATACCTCCAGTGTTTTAATTACAGTACATCCCCTACCTACCCTTCAAATTAGTTCTACCAATTCTATGGCCTGCATTGGGGAACAGGTAACGTTAAAGGCAACGGGTGCACAAACGTATACCTGGAATGCTTCACTTGTAAATTCTGAATACTTGTTTATAGCAACCACAAATACACAGTTTACGCTTTACGGAAGTAATGTGTTTGGCTGCCTCGACACTACCTCATATAATCAAAACATACAATCCTGTTCGGTTGCTCTTTTAGCAGATTTAAGTAAATCCGATGTAAGCTGTGAAAGCCGCAACGATGCGTCCATTCAGGTAAATAGTACCATACAGCCACGAATTCCAACAACACAGTACCGCATTAAATACAAATGGCTTGGTACAGATCAATGTACAAGCGAGGAATGTACCACATTAAACGCACTTGCAAAAGGAAACTATACCTTGCTCATGATTGTTACTTCAACTGTTAATGCCCATTATCAAAGAACAGATACACTTGTTAAAACAATTACAATTAATGACCAAAATCCACCATGTAACTTACAACCTTATCATGGTATAACTGCAGACTTTAATGCAACTAATGATTATTTTCACATAGATAATATTGATGTTTATCCTAATAACAGTGTTGAAATATACAACCGCTGGGGTGAGCGCATTAAACGCATACCATATTATAACAACACCACCAACATTTGGCCTACACCCGATGAAATTGGTGATTTACAATCGGGAACGTATTTCTATATTATATTTACAGGAGATCCCCGTGTAAATAACCTTCGTGGATGGATTGAACTTTTAAAATAAAACGTATGAAATTTTTTATAGACACCGCTAATTTACATCACATTCAAGAAGCACAACATTTAGGTGTTTTAGATGGGGTTACAACAAATCCTTCCTTAATGGCAAAGGAGGGCATAAAAGGCCATGATGCTATTTTAAACCATTATAAAGCCATTTGTAATATTAGCACAGGAGATGTCAGTGCAGAGGTGCTCTCAACGGACTATGAATCCATGATACAGGAAGGTACTGAACTTTCAAAACTGCATCCCCGTATAGTAGTAAAAATTCCTATGATTCAGGATGGCATCCGTGCAATCCGTTATTTTAGCGAACGGCAAATAAAAACCAATTGCACTTTGGTGTTTTCTTCCGGACAAGCCTTGCTTGCCGCTAAAGCAGGTGCTACGTATGTGTCTCCATTTGTTGGAAGACTGGACGATGTTAGCACAAATGGCATGGATCTTATTCGTGATATACGTTTGATTTACAACAACTTTCATTTTAAAACTCAAATTTTAGCAGCCAGTATTCGTCATCCCATGCATATAATTGATTGTGCCAAAAATGGTGCTGATGTTGCCACATGCCCCCTATCAGCAATATTAGCCCTTTTAAATCATCCGCTAACTGACAAGGGTTTGGCTCAGTTTATTGCAGATGCAAAGAAAATGTAAGATTTCATATTTTTTTGTATCTTTGCGTTCCGAAATTAAAATATAGTAATATGTACCTAACATCACAAGTAAAACAAGATTTATTTAAAAAACACGGAGGATCTGAGAAAAACACAGGCAGTTCTGAATCTCAAATTGCTCTTTTTACACACCGCATAGACCACCTTACGAATCACTTAAAAAGTAATAAAAAAGATTTTGGTACGCAACGTGCATTACTTAACCTGGTTGGAAAACGCCGCGCATTACTTGATTATTTAAAAAAATCGGATTTAATGCGATACCGTGCAATTATTAAAACATTAGATATTCGTAAATAATTTCTATTGGCATTTAAGGGGGGCATTTCGGTATACGAAATGCCTTTTTTATTAAAAATTCAAATACATAACATAAACATCCGGGAACGGCTCGGACATAAACTCAAAAACAATGATACACGCAATCACACACGAATTTGAACTTAACGACGGACGTAAAATAACTTTAGAAACTGGGAAATTAGCCAAACAAGCCGATGGTGCTGTTGTTGTGCGTCTCGGTGATACCATGATTTTAGCTACCGTTGTAAGCAATAAAGACGCTAAAGAAGGGGTTGACTTTTTACCCTTAACCGTTGATTATCAAGAAAAATTTGCATCTGCCGGTAGAATTCCTGGTGGTTTTTTTAAACGTGAGGCTAAACTTTCCGATTATGAAATTTTAATCAGCCGGATTGTTGATAGAGCCTTGCGCCCACAGTTTCCTGAAGATTATCACGCGGATACGCAAATAATGTTATCGTTGATTTCAACCGATAAAGAAAACATGCCCGATGCATTAGTTGGATTAGCGGCTTCTGCAGCACTTGCGGTTAGTGATATTCCATTTAACGGCCCCATCAGTGAAGTTCGGGTTGGTAAAATAAATGGTACACTGGTTATCAATCCCACACGCCAGCAACTTGAAAACAGTACTATTGATATGATTGTAGCCGCAACTGCAACTGATATAGCCATGGTTGAAGGCGAAATGAGTGAAATATCAGAAGATGAAATGCTTGAAGCCATTCAGTTTGCACATGAGGCTATAAAACAGCAAATTAAAGCGATTTCTACTTTTGCTGAAAAAGCAGGATTAAAAACCAAGCGTGTTTACCAGCATGAAACCCATAATGCAGAATTAAAAGAGCGCGTATTTAAAGAAACTTACAATGCTGTTTATGCAGCGGCACAAAAAAAAGATCCTAACAAACAGGCTCGTAAAATGCATTTTAAAGCCGTTTTAGATGCTTTTAAAGCTGGATTAGAACCCGAAGTGCTTGAATCTCATGAGGCCCTTATAAACACCTATTTTCATGAAGTAGAATATAAAGCGGTGCGTCGAATGGCTATTGATGAACAATTGCGATTAGATGGACGAAAAACCACAGAAATTCGTCCCATTTGGGCTGAAGCGGGTTATTTACCTACCCTCATGGAAGTGCGGTTTTTACACGTGGTGAAACGCAGTCGTTAACCACTGTAACGTTGGGCACCCCATTAGATCGCCTTCGCATCGATGGCGCGTTTATACAAGCTGAAGAATCGCTTTTATTACACTATAATTTTCCGGGATTTAGCACAGGTGAAGCTAAACCCAACCGAGGACCCGGTCGTAGGGAAGTTGGCCATGGTAATTTAGCTCTAAGAGCATTAAAACGCATGGTACCAACTGATACTGGCTATACTATTCGAATTGTAAGTGATATTTTAGAAAGTAATGGCTCATCAAGCATGGCTACGGTTTGTGCCGGATGTTTGGCGTTAATGGATGCTGGAATTAAAATTCATAAACCTGTAGCAGGTATTGCCATGGGGCTTATAACCGATGAGCAAGGAAAATACGCTATACTCTCTGATATTTTAGGTGATGAAGATCATTTAGGTGATATGGATTTTAAAGTTTGTGGTACACGTGATGGCATTACGGCTGTTCAAATGGATTTAAAAGTAAATGGTTTACCTTATGAAGTTATGTCTAAGGCCCTTTATCAAGCCAAAGCAGGTCGCTTGCATATCATGAATGAAATGCTAAAAGCCATTGATGCCCCGCGTGCTGATTATAAACCACATGCCCCCCGATTTGAAAAACTTACCATTGCTTCTGAATTTATTGGTGCCGTAATAGGACCCGGCGGTAAAGTAATTCAAGAAATGCAAAAACAGACCCATACCACGATCGTAATTACCGAGGTTGATAAGCAGGGTATTGTTGAGATTTTTGGAACCAACCTAGAGGATGTAAATAATGCTAAAGCGCGTATTAAGGGTATTGTGGCTGTACCGGAAATTGGAGATATTTACGAAGCCAAGGTTAAAAGCATCATGCCGTACGGCGCATTTGTAGAAATATTACCAGGTAAAGACGGTTTGCTACACATTAGTGAATACGATTGGAACCGCATTGACAGCCTGGATGGTCTTTTAAAAGAAGGCGATGTGGTTAAGGTAAAATATGTGGGTGATGATCCTAAAACCAAAAAAATTAAACTAAGCCGAAAGGTTTTATTACCAAAACCAGAATCATCGGCATCATAAGGTTTTAGGTATGGTAATAGATACGCATTGCCATATTTATGATACGGTTTTCGATGCGGATCGCGACAAACTAATTTGCCAGAGTAAGGATTTAGGCATTGAGGCGCTCATTATGCCCAATGTTGATATGGATAGCCTTAAACCCTTAATTAGTTGTGCCCAAGCCTATCCGGGTTTTTGTATCCCCTTAATTGGCTTACATCCCTGTGCTGTAAATGCCAACTATAAATCTCAATTAGTTGAAATCCAATCCCATTGGGATACAATTACATGGCAGGGTATCGGCGAAATAGGTCTTGATTTTTACTGGTCAAAAACCTTTGAAAAAGAGCAAGAACAAGTGTTTTTAGAACAAATTGATTGGGCTGTTCAAAAGCAACTTCCTGCTATTTTGCATAATCGAAATTCATTAGAACGTTGTTTAGAATTATTAGAAAATTTAGAACATTTACCCGAATTGGTATTTCATTGTTTTGGTGAATCCTATGAAATGGCAAAACGCTGTTTAAATTTAAATACTAAGGTTATGTTTGGTATTGGCGGTGTTTTAACGTTTAAACAATCACATTTAAGAGAAACTGTTAAACAACTGGGAATCAGTAATATAGTTATCGAAACGGATGCTCCCTATTTGGCTCCTGTTCCCTTTCGTGGAAAACGCAATATACCACCCTATATTTTTGAAACAGCTAAATTATTGTCTGAGTCACTTAAAATGGAAATTTATGATGTGTACCGGGAGACTACAAAAAATGCAAGGTTGATATTCAGTAATTTAGACTAATAAAAATTAAGCCTAAATGTTGTAGTATTTAGATAATTTATCTAAATTTGCAGCCCCTCACAAAAGAGGCTAAAATCTTTAAACGTGGACGCAATTAGTTATAAAACCAAATTTGCCAACAAAACCAGTGTTGAAAAAGACTGGATTTTAGTTGATGCCGAAAACCAAATCGTAGGTCGATTGGCTTCTAAAGTCGCTATTTTATTACGCGGTAAACACAAAACACATTATACCCCACATGCCGATGCAGGTAGTAATGTCGTAATTATCAATGCGGATAAGGTACGATTCACAGGAAAAAAACTAACCGACAAAACGTATATCCGTTATACCGGCTATCCCGGTGGACAACGTTATGCAACACCAAAAGAGTTATTAAAACGTAAACCCACTGAAATTTTAGCACATGCCATACACGGTATGCTGCCCAAAGGCCGCTTGGGACGTCATCTTAATACGAATGTGCGCATTTTTGCAGGAACAGAACACAGTCATGAGGCGCAACAACCAAAAAAAATTGATTTAAATACCATACGTTAATTACTACATGAAGATTATAAACACCTCTGGAAGACGCAAAACCTCTGTTGCCCGTGCTTATGTTCAGGCCGGATCGGGACAAATTACCGTTAACGGTAAAGACTTTAAACTGTATTTTAAAACTCCTACCCTTCATTATTACGTTACTCAATCGCTTCAAATTGCACAAGCACGTGAACAGTTTGACGTTGCTGTAAATGTAAAAGGTGGTGGCGTAACCGGACAGGCGCAGGCCATACGTTTAGCAATAGCAAAGGCACTTGTAGAAAACAATGAAGCATTTAAAAAGGATTTACGTGCTGCAGGTTTATTAACCCGTGACCCCCGCATGGTTGAGCGTAAAAAATTCGGTCAGAAAAAAGCTCGTAAACGCTTCCAATTCAGTAAACGTTAATTTTATTTATATATCAGATGTCTGAACAAAATCAATTCAATGAATTACTAGAGGCCGGAGCACATTTCGGTCACATGCGCAGCAAATGGAATCCTGCCATGGCGCCGTATATTTTCTCGGAAAAAAATGGCATACACATAATAGATTTAAACAAAACTGTTGCTAAAATTGATGAAGCAGCGCAAGCGTTGAAACACATTGCGCGTTCAGGTCGCAAAATATTATTTGTAGCTACTAAAAAACAAGCAAAAGATATAGTTGCTGAAAAGGTAAAACCTGCCGGTATGCCCTATGTTACTGAACGTTGGCCCGGCGGCATGCTTACTAATTTTGCAACTATTCGCAAATCGGTTCGCCGTATGAGCCAAATTGATAAAATGTTTGCAGATGGTACATTTTCGAACATTTCTAAGCGGGAACGTTTACAGTATTCACGTGAGCGTGCAAAACTTGAAGTGCAATTTGGATCTATTGCGGATTTATCTCGTCTACCGGCTGCACTGTTTATTGTTGATATTGTAAAAGAACATATTGCCGTTGCTGAAGCACGCAGACTTAACATTCCAACATTTGCAATTGTTGATACCAACGCTGATCCCAACGCTGTTAACTATGCCATTCCTGCAAATGATGATGCTTCAACATCGGTATCATATATAGTAGGCCTTATGGTTAATGCTATTCAAGAAGGACTTTCAGACCGTAAATTAGATAAAGACATGCAGGATGAAGCGGAACGCGATAACGAATCAAAAACAATGTCAAATACTGATAGCGTTGAAGAGGAATCCGAAAACGTTACAACAGGTAGTGAGGTCAAAAAAACAAGAAAACGTACAATAAAAAAATAAATAATTTATGGTTATTTCAGCGGCTGATGTAAATAAATTAAGAAAACAAACCGGTGCGGGCATTATGGATTGTAAAAAGGCCTAGAAGAAACCCAAGGTGATTTTGAAGCCGCCATTGATTTTTTAAGAAAAAAAGGCGCCAAAGTAGCAGCTAACCGTCAAGATCGTGATGCTAAAGAAGGTGTGGTTTTATCTAAAATAAATGACGCGCATAATCTTGCAGTTGTTATAAGTATAAATTGTGAAACCGATTTTGTTGCTAAAAATCAAGATTTTATTCATTTTGCTGAATCTGTTGCACAAATTGCTTTACAACATAAAACACAAACTGTTGATACTTTAAAGCAAACGGCCTACGATGATAAATTATCAGTATCTGATAAATTTATGGAACAAGTAGGAAAAATTGGTGAAAAAATTGACATAGGTTATTTAGAATTGGTTGAAGGCGAAAAAGTAGTTTCCTATATACATCCTGGTAACCGGTTAGCTGTAGCTATTGGTTTTAATAAAATTGTAGCCGATGACGTTTCTAAAAACATTGCTATGCAAGCCGCTGCCATGGCTCCCGTTTCCA